>CANGOK010000073.1 GCA_947455285.1 Beijerinckiaceae bacterium
CCGGGTCTGACGCTCAAGACGCAGGCCGATGTCGACGCGCCCGGCGTGCGCCCCATCGCCGTCGCCAACACCACCACAGGCCGCGCCGCCGCCGCATTTCTGAAACGCACGGAGCTTGGCAGCTACGCCACCATGCCCGAAATCATGGACGCCCTGCGCAGCGGCGAGGGCGACGCCTTCGCCATGAGCCGCGACGGATTGGAGCGTCTCTCGCGCGACCTGCCCGGCTCCTACGTCCTGCCGGGCCGCTTCTTCGCCGCAAAGACCGCCGCCGCAACGCCAAAGGGCCACACCGCGATGCTGGAGACCGTGACGGCCTTCCTGCGCCGCGTGGCGAAGGATGGACGTCTGCGCGCGATCCTCGATGCGAATGATATGCGCGAGGCGGAAATTCCGGATGAATTAACTTAGAACCGAGCTAGCGCTTGAGCTTGACTTATGAGAGTCTGCACGTCGAATTGACCGGGAGGGCTCCAAGATGGACTCGAAACATAGTTGTTCGGGGAATTTTGGCGAGAGTCGGCCGCGTGCGGTAGCGGCCATCCCTTGAACGTAGCCTCAATGTAGCTACATTGAGGCTATATGAGAGGAGAGTTCCATGGCCGCAACCGAAGTCGTCCGCGCCCGCATCGATCACTCGACCAAGGAACGCGCAGCCGCGGCCTTGGGTGAAATGGGCCTATCCATTTCTGACGCCATTCGCTTGCTGATGCTGCGCATTGCGGAAGAGCGGCGCATGCCCTTTGAGGTCCGCGCTCCCAACGCCATAACGCGCGCCGCCATGGAGGAGCTAGAGCAAGGAAAGGGCAGACGCTTCGAAAGCGTCGACGCATTTGTAAAGAGCCTGGCCGATGAGGACGATCAATGAATCGACCACCTTTCGTCGCGACTATAAGCGGGAACGCAAAGGTCAGCATCGCGCGACCATCGTTGCAGACCTTACCGCCGCAGTGATCGCACTCGCCGCCGACTCTCTTCTTGAGCCACGGCTACGGGATCATGCCTTATCCGGCGACTGGTCAGGATATCGCGAGTGTCACCTGCGCCCGGACCTGCTGCTGAACTACCGCAAAGTCGGCGACCATGTCCTGACGCTCATCCGCCTCGGTTCCCACAGCGAGTTATTCTGAAAATAGCGAGCTTCACTGAAACCTATCCACCCGCTTCACAGCGGCCGCGCAACCTCCTAAAACAGCTCCAACGCAATAAAGGAGCGATACGTCCCATGGCCCTTCCCAAGTTCACCGCAGTCACCCGCTCGCAGGGCGCCAATATCGCGCTCAAGGATGGAAGGGTTCAGCCCAAGACCTTCAGCTTCGATTTCATCGAGGTTGACCCGCTGATCGCCGCCTTCCGCCGCGAAGTGCGCGCCAGCGAATTCGACATCTGCGAACTCGCGATCACGACCTACATCTGCGCCAAGGCCCACGGCAAGAAACTCACAGCCATTCCCGTTCCGATCGTGCGCCAGTTCCATCATGGCGCGATCCTCGTGAACAAGAACGCGGGCATCAAGTCTCCGAAGGATCTCGAAGGCAAGCGCGTAGGCGTCAATCGCGGCTACACCGTCACGACCGGCGTCTGGGCGCGCGGCATTCTGGCGACCCAGTATGGCGTCGATCTGTCGAAGGTCACCTGGGTCCTTTCTGGGGACGAACATGTCGCCGAATATGTGGCGCCCGCCAATGTCGTGCCGATCGAGGCCGGCAAGAACATGCAGGAGATGCTGATCTCCGGCGAGCTCGTCGCCGCCATCGGCGTCGAGGCGAACCATCCCGACATTGTTCCCCTGATCCCCAACGGGCAGGATGTCGGCCTCGCCGCCCTCAAGGCCGAGGGCCACTGGCCGATCAACCATCTCGTCGTGATCAAGGACGAGGTGCTTGAGGCCAACCCGGGCATCGCCGCAGATTGCTTTGAAGCCTTTGCTCAGGCCAAGCGCCTTTACGTCAACGACCTCAAGGCGGGCAAGATCGAGAAGCTCGACACCGCCGACCGCCTGCACCAGCGCGTGATGGAAGTCATCGGCGATCCCATGCCCTATGGCATCGAGCCCAACCGCAAGATCATCGAGACCCTGATGGGCCATGCGCAGGCGCAGGGCATCATCAACCGTCCGATGAAGGTCGAGGACCTCTTCGCCAAGGAAACCTGGAACCTCGTGGGCTGATCGAGACCGGGAGTGGCGTCTCGCAACGCCACTCCTGCCTACTATTGAGGCGCATTAAGTTCCGCCTGCAGGCTAAAATTTAAGCAACCCATTGCATCCACTGCCGCATTTGGCGTCGTCGCTCGTTGTCTCGCGATAAAATTCATCAAATCCGGGCAGTTTCACCCGCTGGCCTGCTCCTTGCTTTTCGGTTCGCAAGGCCAATGGTGGGCCGTGCGAGCGGACGATGACTTTCTTTGATGAAATGAGCGGCGCGGACGGGATGTTGCGAAACCCCTATCGCCTCATCCACGACTGGCTCGAAACCTCCCCGCCCGATCTGCTGGAAGCGCGCCGCGCACAAGCCGAGCATATGTTCCGCCGCATCGGCATCACCTTCGCAGTTTACGGACAGAAGGAGGCCTCAGAGCGGCTCATCCCCTTCGACATCATCCCGCGCATTCTCAGCCAGAGCGAATGGACGAGGCTTGAGGCTGGGCTCAAGCAGCGCGTCACCGCGCTGAACATGTTCATCGCCGACGTCTATGGCGCGCAAAGCGTCATCCGCGCTGGCGTCGTTCCAGCCGACATCATTCTGCGCAACGCCTGCTACCGCCCGGAGATGGCGGGCTTTCGCGCGCCGCATGACATCTGGGTGCACATAGCTGGCATCGATATCGTGCGCGTCGATGACAGGGACTTCTATGTCCTCGAAGACAATGCGCGCACGCCCTCCGGCGTCTCCTATATGTTGGAGAACCGCGAAGTGATGATGCGGCTGGCGCCCGACCTTTTCGCCCGCCATCGCGTGGCGCCGGTGGAGAACTACCCCGACAATTTGTTGAGCTGCCTGAAATCTGTCGCGCCGGCCTCCGCACCGAGCGAACGCACGGCCGTGGTGCTGACCCCAGGCCAATATAATTCGGCTTATTACGAACACTCCTTTCTGGCCGACCGCCTCGGCGTCGAGCTCGTCGAAGGCAGCGATCTGTTTGTGCGCGACGACATCGTATACATGCGCACCACCCAAGGCCCGAAGCGCGTCGATGTCATCTATCGCCGCATCGACGACGAATTCCTCGATCCGCTCGTGTTCCGTCCGGACTCTGCGCTGGGCGTTCCAGGGCTCATGAACGCGTACCTCAACGGCAACGTCACCCTCGCCAATGCGGTGGGCACAGGCATCGCCGATGACAAGGCGATCTATACCTATATGCCGGACATCATCCGCTTCTTCACCGGCGAAGAACCGATCCTGAAGAATGTTCCGACATGGCGCTGCCGTGATGCGGACTCGCTGAAATATGTTCTCGACAACCTGAGCGAACTCGTCGTGAAGGAAGTCAATGGTTCGGGCGGCTACGGCATGCTCGTCGGCCCCCATGCGAGCGCATCGCAGATCGAGGAATTCGCACTCAAGATAAAGGCGGACCCTGCGAATTATATCGCGCAGCCGACGCTCAAACTCTCGACCTGCCCCACCTTCTGCGACGCAGGCACGGGACCGCGTCACGTCGACCTTCGCCCCTTCGTGCTCACAGGCGCAAACGGCATGCGCATCGCGCCGGGCGGCCTGACGCGCGTCGCGATGAAGGAAGGCTCGCTCGTGGTGAACTCCAGCCAGGGCGGCGGCACGAAAGACACCTGGGTGATCGAGGATGTCTGACATGACCTGCGCGAACAACCCTTTCAGCCCAATGGATCGCGACCATGCTTGCTCGTAGCGCCGACAATCTCTTCTGGGTCGCGCGTTATATCGAGCGCGCGGATTTCTCCGCCCGCATGATGGATGCGGCGCTCCGCCTCGCCGCCCTACCCAAGGCCTATGGCGGCGACGGGAACGAATGGGTGAGCCCGCTCGCGGCTGTGGGCAATCTCGACCTGTTCCGTGAACTGCACGACAAACAGGATCAGAACACTGTTTTCGACTTCCTCGCCTTCGATCGACAAAATCCTTCGTCGATCCGCAACTGCATCGCCAATGCAAGGCGGGCCGCACGCGCCGTGCGCACCGCGCTCACCATCGAAATGTGGGAGAGCATCAACTCCGCATGGCTGGAGCTGCGCCGCATCGAAACCGAACGCGATCCGCAAAACCCCATGTCGCGTGAAGAAGTCGATCGTTTTCTTGACTTCGTAAAGGCGATGTCGCGCGATTTCGACGGCGCGGCCTATCGAACCATGCTGCGCGACGACGCATACTGGTTCAACCGCATCGGCCTTTATGTCGAACGCGCTGACAACACCGCGCGCATTCTCGACGTGAAATACCATGTGCTGCTGCCGCAATCCGAAGAGATCGGCGGCACGCTCGATTACTTCCAGTGGACGGCGATCCTGCGCTCCGTTTCCGCACTGACCGCTTATCACTGGGTCTATCGCGAGAGCGTCAAGCCATGGCTCGTCATGGACCTGCTCGTGCAGCGCAGCGAAATGCCGCGCTCGCTTGTGTCCTGCTATGAAAACCTTGCGCGTTATCTTGATCTCATCGGTCAGCACTATGGCCAGCAGGGACAGTCGCAGCGCCTCGCACGCTCCATTCACGCGACCATCGTCAACAGTCGCCGCGAAGAAATCTTCCAGCGCGGCCTGCATGAATTCGTCACGGACTTCATCACCAGCAACAACCGGCTCGGCGCGACCCTCGCCGAACAGTATTTCCCATCGTGAGGCCACCATGCGCATCACCGTCAAGCACGAGACACGCTACTTTTATAAAACACCACCGAAATCGATCGTCCAGATCCTTCGGTTGACGCCGCGCTCGCATGAGGGGCAGCATGTGCTTTCATGGCGCATCGACTGCGACGCCGATTGCCATCTGAAGAAGAACGAAGACGCATTCGGCAATATCACGCACACCCTGACGGTTGATCGGCCGGTCGAGAATATGACGCTCACCGTTGAAGGAGACGTCGAGACCTTCGACACGGCAGGCGTTGTCCGCAATGCAGTTGAGCGTTTCGATCCGCTGGTCTTCCTGCGCGAAACATCGCTCACGACGCCAAGCGCAGCCATTCGCGAGCTTGCTGCGCGCAGCACGTCCATCGAAACGCTCGACCGCATGCACGATCTCATGAAGGCCATCCATGGCCATATGACTTTCGACACTGGCGCCACCAATGTTGAAACCAGCGCGGGCGAAGCATGGGAGCTCGGCCGCGGCGTCTGTCAGGATTACGCGCATATCTTCATCGCCGCAGCGCGCTGCGCAGGGGTGCCGGCGCGATTTGTTTCAGGCCACTTCTTCCGCAGCGACGATGTTGTAGATCAGGTCGCTGGTCATGCCTGGGCCGAGGTCTATATCGAAGATCTCGGCTGGGTGGGATTTGATCCGGCCAACAGCGTCTGCCTCTATGAAAACCACATCCGGATCGCCTGCGGCCTCGATTACCTCTATGCTGCGCCCGTGCGCGGCGCACGCATCGCGGGCGCAGGCGAAACCATGCGCGTCAATGTGGCGGTGGCGCAGGCGAGCGTTCAACTGCAAAGTTGAGCCGCGGAAGGAATTTATAATGACCTATTGCTGCGGCATATTGGTGCGTGAAGGCCTCGTCATGATTGCAGACACGCGCACCAATGCGGGTCTCGACAACATTTCGACGTTTCGCAAGCTGCATATCTTCGAGCAACCCGGCGATCGCGTGCTGATGATCGCGACTGCCGGCAATCTTTCCGTGACGCAGAATGTCATCTCCCATGTCACGGCCGGGCTGGAAAACCCTGACACCGGCGAACGCGAGACGCTCGGCACTGTATCTTCGATGTTCGCCGCAGCACAGCTCGTCGGGCGCGCCGTGCGCAAAGTGCGAGAAACGCTCGGCGCGTCCTCCGAAGCGGTGAACTTTGACGTCACCCTGTTGCTTGGCGGGCAATTGATGGGGCGCCGGATGCGTCTCTTCATGATCTACTCCGCAGGCAATTTCATCGAGGCGACGGAAGACACGCCCTATCTGCAGATCGGCGAGCATAAATATGGAAAGCCGGTGCTCGATCGGGCGGTCAATTTCCAAAGCGAGATTTACGATTCATTGAAGCTGGGCCTCGTCTCGATGGACTCGACCATGCGCTCAAACCTCGGCGTCGGCCTGCCCATCGACATCGCCCTGCTACGGCGCGATCAACCCGAACTTGAGATCAACCACCGGATCGACCACATCGACCCCTATTTCCATGATCTGCGGGATCGCTGGTCGGTTGCCCTGAGGCAAGCGCATCTGAACATCCCGCGCCCGCCTTATGGGAAGCCGCGCTCGTAATTTAGCGCAACGCGAGCAGCTTCTCTCCCCCTTGAGGGGAGAGATTAGAGAGTGGGGGTCGTGAGGCCTTTGCAGGTTAGCGCGTTTGCAACTGCGCTCATGACCCTGCATGCGCAGACCCCCACCCCGTCCGCTCAAGCGGCCGACCCTCCCCACAAGGGGGAGGGTATTTAAAATCAATGCTTGCCCAAAAACTCCAGCAGCCGCGCCGTCGTCGGCTCTTCGGTTTGCTGGGCCACCGGAACATCCCAATATTCCGAATTCGGGAAACATTCCTGCAGATAGCGCGCGGCGGAGGTCGCGTGCGAGGCGTCGGAGCCGGGGACGACGAGCGCGGGCAGCGTACAGCGCAGCATGTCCTCGGGCTCGGCGCCCGGCGCCGTGTCACGATCGAACATGGTGCGCGCCCAGCCCTGAACGACGAGCTTGTAGGCGTCGACATCTAGCTTGGCATAGGCCGACGCGAAGGCTTCGTCGATCTTGATGACGGAAGCCCAAGGTCCGCCGCGCGGATCGGTTCCGAAGGCCTTTCCGTCCTTACGCACGAGATCCACCACCGCCTGCATTCCGTTCTGATGAACGAAGGCGAGATGTTCGGCGAAACGCATCTGGCCCGCGAGGCGATATTTCGCGCCGCCAACAGGCCAGAACAGGACGAGGCTCGACACGCGTTCAGGATGCATCACGCCCATGAGCGCGACAGGGCTGCAACCCATGCAGCCGCCCATCATATGGGCCTTCTCGACGCCCAGATGATCGAGCAGCGCAATCGCTTGGCGCACATAATGCGCGTAGGTGATGCGCTCCACGCGCCCGCCCGACTGGCCGCATTCGCGCCGATCAAACAAGATCAACTGATGATGCTTGCTCAGATTGTCGACCGGCTTGATCTTGGCGTAGACGCCCTGCGTCGACCATTTCTCAATGGTCGCATCAAAGCCGCCCGGCGCGAACATGAGGATGGGCGAGCCGGAGCCGACCACCTCATAGCGGGTCTCGATGCCGTCCAGAACGACCTTCGGCATGGCGGCTCAGCCCTTGATCTGCTTGCCCGCGCGGGCGTCGGCGATGAGCGTCTGGAACGCGTCGAGCGTGGCGCGAGCGCCGTTGAAATAGGTGTCGGCCTTGGAGTCGATCCACTTCTCGGCGTAGCCGATGGCGGTGTGAGCGAGGCGCACGCGCCCGTCGAGCCACGGCCCGCCGCCAAAGCCGCCGATCACCGGAATGGAGACAGCCTCGCAGACGGCCTTGCCCGCCACGGGGCCGGAGTTGGTGAAGTCCAGCATGGCGGCGCCGGCAGCTTCCAGCATCTTGGCTTCTTCAACCAGCTTCGCCGCGGCTTCCGCGGTCGCCATGGCGGCGGCGGAGTTCTGGGAGCTATAGGGAATGCCGTATTTCAGCGCGGTCTGGGGCGTCAGGCCGAACTGCGCGAAGACCGGAATGCCCGCGCGGGTCAGCGCCGTCACGGCCTCGGGATAGTCAGCCGCGCCATCGAGCTTGATCATGTCGGCGCCGCCTTCCTTGACGATGCGCACGGCGGCCCGCAGCGTGGTATCCATGCCTTCCTGCACGGGGCCATAGGGCATGTCGCAGATCAGCATGGCGCGCTTGGCGGCGCGGCGCACGGCCTTGCAGCAGATGAGGATCTCATCCAGCGTCACTTCGAGCGGATTGGCGTGGCCCCAGAGGTTGACGCCGACGCTGTCGCCGATGACGAGGAAGTCAGCGCCCGCGCGCTCGGCGATGAGGCCGATCTGGTAGTCCCAGGCAACGAAGCCGACGCTCTTCTGGCCATCCCGCTTCATCTGCTGGAGAACTGGAACTGTGACGGAATCGCTCATGGGGTTTCCTCAATGCTTCGCCGAGGCGGGGTTAGTGCGTGCCGGCGAACGCCGACGGTTAAGTGTTATTGCACCGGGGGTTCGACGCGCGTCAACTCACCCCAGAATCTGGCTCAGGAAGAGCTTGGTGCGCTCATGCTGGGGATGGGCGAAGAAGGGCTCGGGGGCGTTGATCTCCACGATCTCGCCCCGGTCCATGAAGATCACGCGGTCGGCGACCTGCCTTGCGAAATTCATCTCATGGGTCACGCAAAGCATGGTCATGCCATCGCGCGCCAAAGCCACCATCGTGTCCAGCACCTCCTTCACCATTTCAGGATCGAGCGCGGAGGTCGGCTCATCGAAAAGCATGATCTTGGGGTTCATGCAGAGCGCCCGGGCGATGGCCACGCGCTGCTGCTGGCCGCCGGACAATTGGCCGGGATATTTATGCGCCTGTTCGGGGATCTTCACGCGCTCAAGATAATGCATGGCGAGGTCTTCGGCCTCGCGCTTGGGCATCTTGCGCACCCAGATCGGCGCGAGCGTGCAATTCTCTAGAATGGAGAGATGCGGAAACAGGTTGAAGTTCTGGAAGACCATGCCGACATCCCGGCGGATCTCGTCGATCTTGCGCAGGTCATTGGTCAGCTCGACGCCGCGAACGACGATGCGCCCGCTTTGATGCTCCTCCAGCCGGTTGACGCAGCGGATCAGCGTCGACTTGCCCGAACCCGAGGGACCGCAGATGACGATGCGCTCGCCCTGCCCCACGCGCAGGTTCACATCGCGCAAAACATGGAACTGCCCATACCACTTGTTCACGCCAATCATCTCGATGGCGGCCGCGTCTTCGGTGGGTGCGGGAGCGATGGAGGCCATGATTGATCCTATCTCTTGCGACCGGCCGCCAGCCGACGCTCCATCATGAGTGAATAGCGCGACATGCCGAAACAGAAGACCCAGTAGAAGGCGCCCGCGAACAGATAGCCTGTCGTCGAGATCGTCGGCCCCGCCCATGCCGGATCAAGCCGCGCCGTCTCGACCGTGCGCAGGAAATCGGGAATGCCGACCACGGCCACAAGCGTCGTGTCCTTGAAGAGGCCGATGAAGATGCCGACGATGCCGGGGATCACCACTGTGAGCGCCTGCGGCAGGATGATCAGCCGCATCATGCTCCAGTAGCTCAGGCCCAGCGCCATCGCGCCCTCGGTCTGCCCCTTGGGGATCGCCTGCAAGCCCGCGCGCACGATCTCGGCCATATAGGCGCTGGCGAAGAGCGACACGCCAACGAGCGGGCGCACCAGCCGATCAGGCGACCAGCTTGCGGGCACGAAAAGCGGGAGCATGGTGTTGGCCATGAAGAGCACGGTGATGAAGGGCACGCCGCGCACGAATTCGATGAATAGCGTCGCGAAGAAGCGCACCACCGGCAGGCGCGAACGCCGCCCCAGCGCGAGCAGCACACCGCCCGGCAATGAGAAGACGATGCCAACCGTAGCAACGATCATGCTGAGGAAAATGCCGCCCCATAGATCAGTCGGCGCCTTGGGCAAGCCCAGAGCCTCCGATCCATGCAGCAGCAAGAGCGACGCCACGGGATAGGCGATGAAGAACAGCGCGGCGCCGAGCCCCTTGCGCGCCGCGCCCGGCCATAGCAACCACGCCGCGAGCACTGCGCCCATGGCGAGGCACAGATTGACCCGCCAAACCATCTCGCGCGGATAGGACGCGTAAAGGAAGAAATCGAGCTTGCGGGCGATGAAGGACCAGCAGGCGCCCGCGCCAGGCGCACGACAGGCGACACCATCGGGCGAGGTCCAGACCGCGTCGATGATGAAGTAACGAACCAGCCCCGGCGTAACCCAGACGAGGAAGGCGAGCCCCACCAGCGTGAAGAGCGCCGACCCCGGCCCCGCCAGCATGTTCTGCTGCACCCATTTCACCGCGCCGCCCGCAAAGACAGGAGGCGGGAGGACGGGGCTGGGCTCAGTGCGCAGGAAGGCCTTGTGCTGGTCCATCTATCGCTCCGCCCATGCCGTGCGGCGCGCATAAAGGGCCATGAGGCCCGATGTCGCCAGGGATATCGCGAGATAGACCGCCATGGTGACGGCGATGACCTGAACCGCCGCGCCCGTTTGATTGAGCACGGTTCCCATGAAGACCTGCACGAGATCGGGATAGCCGATGAAGACGGCGAGCGAGGAGTTCTTCGTCAGGTTGAGATATTGATTGGTGAGCGGCGGCAGGATCACGCGCATGGCTTGCGGCAGCACCACGAGGCGCAGCGTTGGACCCGCGCGCAGACCCAGCGCATGAGCGGCCTCGCTCTGTCCCTTGGCGACCGATTGCACGCCCGCGCGCACCTCTTCGGCGATGAAGGCGGCGGTATAGAGGGACAGGCCCAGCAGCAGCGCGACGAACTCAGGCGAGACCCTCAAACCACCCTGAAAATTGAACCCGCGCAGAACCGGATAATCCAAGGTCACGGGACCACCCGTCGCCACGAAGGCGAGCAGCGGCAGGCCGAGGATCAGCGCAAGGCTCACCAGCCCCACCTGGCTTTGCGCGCCGCTCAAGGCCTGCCTGCGCCGCGCCCACCATGTGAAGGCGATGCTGAGCGCCACCGCGACCGACAAAGCCGCCAGCACCCAGTCAAAGCCCGGCTCAAAACGCGGCTCAGGGATCAGCAGGCCGCGATTGTTGAGGTAGACGCCCGCAGGCCCGCCCCAGTGCAACAGTCCGCCGCCCGGCGCGCCGATGAAGGCCGAAGCGCCGAAGAGCAAGGCGATGAGCGCGACGAGCCAGCCAAGGGCGGCGCCGACGGAGGCCAACACCTCTCCAGCATCATCCTCATTGCGGGCTCGGGCGAAACGCCCGGCGAGATAAGCCCCGCCAGCCGCAACCAAAGCCAGCGCGAGGGACGCCGTATCCGGCCACGTCAGCGCCACCGAAGGCATGGCCAGCGAAGCGCGGGGCGCTGGAAGCGGGCTCAGGATGGCGTTGTACCAGAACAGCAGTTGCAGCAGCAGCGGCACATTGCGCAGGGTCTCGACATAGATCGACGCGAATGTGCGCGCGGCCCAGTTCGCCGACAGGCGCATGACGCCGAGTATGAAACCGAGAAGGGTAGCGACCACGACGCCAATCGCCGCGACGAGCAGCGTATTCAGCAGCCCGACCCAGAAGGCCTTTCCATAGGTGGAGAGCGAGGAATAGGCGATCAGGGTCTGGTTGACGTCAAAACCGGAGGTGCGGTCCCAGAAATCAAAATTCGTGGGAATGCCGCGCGCGCGCATATTGGTGGCGGCGTTGTCCACCGCCATCCAGAGCAGGGACAGGACGCAAAGCGCCGTGACCGCCTGCACCACGAGCCCGCGAAAGCGCGGGTCGTGCAGCAGCGGAACCTGCGGCCTCTCAGCCCCCTGTTCGCCGCTGCTCATGCTCGCGCCCCCGCCTTTGCGTCAACGCACCGGCGGCGCGTATTGCAGGCCGCCCTTGGACCAGAGGTTGTTGAGGCCGCGCTTGATCTTGAGCTTAGAGCCTTCGCCAACCGTGCGCTCGAAGCTCTCGCCGTAATTGCCGACATGCTTGACGATCCGGTAGGCCCAGTCCTTCGACAGGCCCATGCCCTTGCCGAAATCGCCCTCGACGCCGAGCAGACGGCGCACTTCGGGCATCTGCGACTTCATCTTCTCATCCACATTGGCCTTGGTGATCCCAAGCTCCTCGGCGTTCAACATGGCGAAATGGGTCCAGCGGATGATGTTGAACCACTGAGCGTCGCCCTGCCGCACCGCCGGCGCGAGCGGCTCCTTGGAGATGATCTCAGGCAGGACGATCGTTTCGTCCGGGTTCACCAGCTTCAGCTTCTCGCTGTAGAGCTGGGAGACGTCGGTGGTGAAGGCGTCGCAGCGGCCGCTGTCATAGGCCTTGATCGCCTCGTCAGCCGTGGCGAAGGCGATGCCTTCGTACTTCATATTGTTCGAGCGGAAGAAGTCCGAGAGGTTCAGCTCGGTCGTGGTGCCCTGCTGCACGCAAACCGACGCCCCGTTCAGCTCCAGCGCCGAGGAGATGTTGTTCTTCTTGCGGGTCATGAAGCCCTGACCGTCGTAGTAATTGACGGCGCCGAAGTTCAGCCCAAGCTCGGCCTCGCGCGACTGGGTCCAGGTGCCGTTTCGGGCCAGCACATCGACCTCGCCTGATTGCAGCGCGGTGAAGCG
>CANGOK010000074.1 GCA_947455285.1 Beijerinckiaceae bacterium
CGCACGCAGCCGGTGATCCTTGAGCGCGAATGCGCGCATAACCGATCCGTGAAATTGATGAAGAGCGGCTTGTCGAAAACCCCGACGAGCTGACCCGCCTCCGCAATCGCCTTCTCGACCGCCGCCCTGTCGCGCGGATCGGCGCGCAGATATCCCGGTCGCAGCTCCGAGGCGGGAAACAAGGCGCCATAGCCGCTAAGATCGAGAATGATGTCGCAGGTCGAGGTGGCGCCATTACGCGCGGCGCTGAATTTCAGATGGGCGCGCGAACTTGGCGCAGGAAGCGCTGTTTCATCAATGGAAAGCTCGAAGGCGCCCAGCACGCCTCTAGCGTTTCGCACATGGCCCTGAACCACTGGAAAATCACGCGTAGCGGGCGCCGCCACGTCGTCCGGCCGGGAAAGCATGACCGTGACATCGAGACGATCAGCCAACCTGCGCCCAGCTTCTATCGCCGCTTCATCGCGCCCATAGATGAGGATCACGCCTTCGCTCTTGAGCGTAACGGCCTGAATCGGCGGCATGTCTTCGCGCGCCGCGGCGATAAGGGCGGCCGCCTTGGGGCCGGCCTGCGAGGCCTCGCTCGACCATCCCGAGGTTTCACGAATGTTCACGAAAGCGAGAGACGAATTGGCGGCAAGGTCTTCGGCGACTTCGTTGAAAAGTGCCGCCTCCTGCGTGCAGGCGATGGTGATGGGCGCCGGGCTCGCCAGCGCATTCTTAAACAAGTCGATCTGCGCGCCGCAAAGCTGGTCAGCCCGCGTGAAGCAACCGACGCCGCCCTTCGTCAGCGCGGCTTCATCGATCGGCATCGACTTTTCGCAGGAGCAGACAAACAGACGGGAATCCACGCCGCTCATTCCAATTCTCCCGGGGACCTCGCAGATTTTCTATCCTATTCGCGAAGCACCCGCTATCCTTATCGAAATCCGCAACACAGCTCACGTCTTCATGTCCTCCACACAGCAAAGCTCGCTCGATCTGCCTCCCGGCTTCACTCAAGTGAAGCTGCGCGAGCTTGGCGACGCCTATGCCCATGCCTGCTCAATCGCCCAGAAGGAGGGCGCCGGCGCGCTCGTCTGGGTGGGGCGTTATGATCTCGTTGAGTTCGCTCTCGTGCTGGAGCCTGACGAACCACTGGCGAGCGCGCGCCGCGCGCATTTCGCCGCCATGAACGCCCTTGGCGACGCCATCGCCGCCCATTGCCCGCCCGAGCGCGAAATCGCTTTCGCCTGGCCAGATACGCTGCTTTTCGATGGCGCCATGATTGGCGGCCTGCGCCTCGCGTGGCCGCAGGATTGCGCTGAGGATCAAATCCCAGACTGGCTCGTCGTCGGCGCCATGCTGCGCGTCGCAGATCTCAGCCATGTGGAGACGGGCCTGGTTCCCGGCAGCACCTCTCTCTTGTCTGAAGGTTTCGAGATGCTGGATTGCGAAGCCATCATTGAAAGCTTCACGCGGCATCTGATGACCCATTTCGACCGCTGGAAGGAGAGTGGCTTCAAGGCTGTGGCGAATGACTTTTTCGCGCGCCTCCCGCTCGGCAAGGCGGGGGAGAGGCGCGCCATCGACGGCAATGGCGATCTGCTGGTTCATGCGCCTTTAGATACAGGGCCAGCAAAACGCAGCTCGCTCCTCGAGGGCCTAAACAAGGCCGCATGGTTCGACGCTCGCCACGGCGCCCCAAGGCTGAGGTGACGAGATGACGAAGCTTCCCCGCACCATCCGTCTCGACCCCTCTGACACGTTCATTTTTGAACAGGCCGCGAACCCCGGCGAGTGGGCGGTTTCGGGCTCTTTCGCCTTCCTTGATCGCGAGCCCTCCATGCTCACGCACAAAGAGCGCGTGGCGTTAAGGTCGGGTTTTCTAGGACTTGCCTCCTTCGGCTGGTCGACGCTCTGCGTTGTGGTCGAGGCGAGCCCTGAAGAACGCGCTGAAGCCGTGCAGCGGCTTGCGACCTATCTCATCGAAGCCCATGGGGCGCCTTCAACCGAGCTTGCGCTCATGGCGGCGGAAGAAGAAATCCAGTTCGCAGAATCCCTCTGCCAGCATCCCGTGCAAACCATTCTGGCCGTGCAGCGCGAAATTGAAGACACCGGCGAGATCCGCGAACGGTTCCGCACTCTTCACGCCCGCGACCGCTCTGGCGATACCGACCCATTGCACGCCAATGTGCGCGCCTTCACGATGATCGAAGACCACGACGAGCCCGTAGAAGACGTCGATCTCCAAGGCCTCTTGAAGGCGGACCGCACATGAGAGAATTCTGGGTATCTTCTGGCCATCATCTCACCCGCCGCGCAGAGCATGGGGGGCTCGTGGTCACGCCCGAGCTCATCATGGCCTATCTGGCCCGGCCCGAATTAGCGCCTCCTGAAGAGGCCTGCGAGGCCGAGCGAGCCTTGCACGCTTCGCTGATGAGGGAGCCGATGCGGCCCGTGACGCCGCAAGACATCGGCGCAATGGCTGACGCCGACGCACGCGAAAACTGGACCTTCATGATCGCCTTCAGGGATCTCCTCCTGAACGCCCGGTCGCTGGAGGGCGCCTATCTGGAGCTGGCGCGCAAGGGCGCCAATCATCTCCCACCCATCATGTTGAATCAGCTCTGCCACCTGTTGTTGCGCAATGCGCTCGATGGCTGCGAGGACCCCTTCATCCTGCGGGCCGGAGAGCTGTTCTTCCGCCCGCAGAAAGCGGCCTTGCGCGATGGCGCGCTATTGCTCGCCGATTGCGAAGTGGTAGAGGCGCAGCAAGCCTATGCGCAGGACGCCCATCATTCTCCCCTGACCGCATTGCTGAACGATGTCCCTGAATTCGGCAATCTCGATGTCATGGATAGCGAGAACGCCTGGACCTATTGGTCGCGCTCTGACGCCCATAGCATGATCATGAATATGGGCGGCGACGCGAAGGCCCGCATGGGTCTCGCCCAGGCCATTGAACGCTGGATCGCGCATCTGATGCGGATCGAGGTCAAGGTGGAGCCCATCGCCCGGATGGAGGACCAAGACTGGCGCTGGTTTATCGGGCTCGACGCACAGGCCACGCGGATCGGCAATGCGCTCTGGAATGGCGAGGCGATCGGGCCGGGCGCGGCGGATCGGATCGTGACGCTGATGCGCCTGACATTCGTTGACGAAAGCAGAGTGCGCCCCGATATGCGTGGCAAGCCGGTCTATCTGATCGGCGCCATGGATCACGAAAGCGTGTGGCGCCTCAAACCCCAGAACCTGCTCGTCGGCCTGCCTCTGCTAGAAGGCGCGCATTCATGAGCGCGTGTGACGAAAAGACCACCTGCGAGCTTGGCGTGGTGCTCGCACGCCGCAGCCTCGACAATCCATGGGTGGATCATGTCTGGGCGGCTCATACGGTGCTTTACCCGGCGCCAGAGACGCAGGCCGGGACGCTTTTGTCGTCCGAGCCTGCTCTCACCCTCGTCTATGCTGGGCCGGCGACGGTTGAGCTGTTCATCAGTGAAACAGGCAACTACCGCGACAATCTCCAGTCAGGCGCTCCCTCCCTTTGGATCGCCGCGCGCACTCGCAGCGACGGTGGGACGCCCGAGTTCATCCGGGTCACTGCCGATCCGACTGAAGGCGAGGCATATTTCGAGTCAGGAAGCGATGTGGTCGCGGCGCTGCCCATGCCGCCAGCGTTGATCGAATGGATCAGCGCATTCGTTGAAGCCTATCATGTCGAACGAGAATTTTTGAAACGCAAGCGCGACCGGAAAGATGGCGGAAGTCGCCATGGGCCGCCGCGGGGCGCCGCATGAGCGACGACGGATCCTTCCTCACGCGCTGGTCAAAGCGCAAACATGACGCCCTCGCTCAACGCGCAGAGGAGGCGCAAGAGACGACCGACGCAGTCGCGCAAGAGCGGGAAGAAGAAAGTGAGGATAAGCCTTTCGACCTCGCCGCTCTACCCGATATCGAAGCCTTGACCGGTCAATCAGACATCTCCGCATTCATGCACAAAGCTGTTCCCGAGGCCCTTCGAAACGCCGCGCTGCGAAAGATCTGGGCGCAGGATCCGGCGGTGCGCGACTACGTCGGCGAAGCCCTCGATTACGCCTGGGACTGGAACTCGCCCGGGGGCGTTCCTGGCTTCGGAGACATAGCGGCCAGCGAACAAACATTGGAATTTGCCCGAAATCTGCTTGCGGGACCGCGTGAGCACGAAAATGTGATCGACTCCGATGTGACGAAGCATAACGAGCCCCCGCCTGCGGCTATTGGCGAAGAGACCAGCGAAGCGAGGGGCGCCGAATCCGGTCTCGATCCGCAGGCTATTGGAAATACTGATCGTATTGTCGTTAGTCAGCAGACCGCCACACATATTAACGCTGATAGCCCATCGCCGAGAAAGCACCGGCATGGTGGAGCGCTGCCTAGCTGAACCGTAGCGAAGGCTCCTACGCCGCATTTATAGGTCGCTGTCGAAGAGGTTTTTTGGACGAGTTCGTTTTTCTATCTTATAGTGTCGCATTAACGCAGTTCAGGAGAGCGACATGCCCCTGGATGGAACGATCGACGAGATCGACGTCCTCAGAAGTTCGGAATATGCCTTGCTCGCCGTCCTGATGGGTGCGGCGCCGAACAATGATCTTTTGATGCGCCTCACCGGTCTTCGTGGCGATGCGACGCCTTTGGGGCTTGCCCATATCGCTTTGGCGGACGCCGCTCGCATAACGCAGGAGAGCGCTGTAGCGCGTGAATATTTCAACCTTTTTATTGGCGTCGCACGTGGCGAGCTGCTGCCCTATGGCTCCTGGTATCAGACTGGCTTCCTGCACGAGCGTCCGCTTGCGCGGGTTCGCGAGGATCTCGCCACGCTAGGCATTGAGCGCGATGGTCCCGGCAAGGAGCCGGAAGATCACATCGCCATCCTTTGCGAAGTCATGGCCGGCATGGCCGAAGGTCGCTTCGAGGCGGACATCGATGCGCAGGCGCGATTCTTCCAGCGCCATATCGAGCCCTGGGCCGCTCGTTTCTTCGCCGATCTGGAGCTTTGCTCGGCGGCCTCCTTCTACAAATCCGTCGGCCGCCTCGGCCGTACCTTCATCGAACTCGAGGCGGAAGCCTTCAAGCTGCCTCGTTGAACCGGAGACTTCGCGTCATGACAACGTCTGACCAGAAACTCGATAAGTCCGTTATGGATCGGCGAAGCTTTTTCCGCGCAGGCGGCGGCGTGGCCGTCTCGGCGGCGGCCGCTGTGTTGCCAGCGCAAGAAGCCGCAGCAGCGGAGGCCCCGGATGAGCGTACGAAGGCGCGCTACAAAGAAACCGATCACGTCAAAGCCTATTACCGCGTCAACCGGTACTGAGGGAGCCGATCGATGCTGACCAAAAGAAGAGACGCCGTCTCCGGCCGCGCCCGCCTGCAAGGGATCGCCGCAGGTCTGGCCTCCGGCGTTCTGGACCGCCGTAGTTTTTTGCGCCGCTCTGGCCTTGCGGCCGGCGGCGTCGCGGCGTTGGGCGGCCTGACGCTCGGCTCGGTGCGCAAGGCTGAGGCTGGCCCTGTCGTCGCTAATTTCAAAATAGATCGAAAGAAAAATATCTGCACCCACTGCTCGGTCGGCTGCTCGGTCATCGCCGAGGTGCAGAATGGCGTGTGGGTCGGTCAGGAGCCCGCCTGGGAAAGTCCGATCAACCGCGGCTCCCATTGCGCCAAGGGCGCATCGGTGCGCGAGCTGGTGCATGGCGACCGGCGCCTGAAATATCCGATGAAGCTCGTGAACGGCGAGTGGACGCGGGTCAGCTGGGATGTGGCGATCAACGAGATCACCGCGAAGATGGGCGAGATCCGCGACAAATCCGGCGCGGATTCAGTCTATCTCCTTGGCTCCGCGAAATTCTCGAACGAAGGCGCCTATCTCTTCCGCAAGTTCGCCGCCTTCTGGGGCACGAATTCTGTCGATCATCAGGCGCGCATCTGTCATTCGACGACGGTCGCCGGCGTGGCGAACACCTGGGGCTATGGCGCCCAGACCAACAGCTACAATGACATCCGCAATTCCAAGACGATCATCTTCATGGGCTCCAACGCCGCCGAGGCCCATCCGGTCTCGCTCCAGCATGTGCTGACCGGCAAGGAGACCAACCGCGCAAATATGATCGTGCTCGACCCGCGCTTCACCCGCACGGCTGCGCACGCCACCGAATATGTGCGCTTCCGCTCTGGCACAGACATCGCGGTGATCTGGGGCATGCTGCACCACATCTTCGCCAATGGCTGGGAAGACAAGACCTTCATCCAGCAACGCGTCTACGGCATGGACCAGATCCGCGCCGAAGTCGCCAAATGGACGCCAGAGGAGGTCGAGCGCGTCACGGGAATTCCCGGCGCGCAATTGAAGAAGATCGCCGAGACTTTCGCCAAGGAGCGCCCCTCCACCTTCATCTGGTGCATGGGCGGCACGCAGCACACTGTCGGTACCGCCAATGTGCGCGCCTATTGCAACCTGCTGCTCGCGACCGGCAACGTAGGCGTATATGGCGGCGGCGCGAACATCTTCCGCGGCCACTGCAATGTGCAAGGCGCCACCGACTTCGGGCTCGATATAACCAACCTCCCGCTCTACTACGGACTTGTGGAAGGCGCCTGGCGCCATTGGGCTCGCGTCTGGGACGTGCCTTACGATTACTTTGTCAGCCGCTTCGACGAAGTGCCCGCCAAGGCTGGCCGCCCTGCGCGCACGCGCAAGGAAAACATGGAGACGCCCGGCATTCCCTCGACGCGTTGGTTCGACGCCACGAGCTTCGCCGCCGATGACGTGGACCAGCGCGATGTGCTGAAAGCCATGATCATCTTCGGCCATGGCGGCAACACGGTGCCGCGCATGCCAGACATGGTGAAGGCGCTAGAGAAGTTGGAATTGCTGGTGGTGGCGGATCCCCACCCAACCACCTTCGCCGCGATCTCGGGCCGCAAGAACGGCACCTATCTGCTGCCAATCTGCACCCAGTTCGAAACCTCAGGCTCACGCACCGCCTCCAACCGTTCGGTCCAATGGGGCGAACAGGTCGTCAAACCGATCTTCGAATCGAAGGACGATTACGAAGTCGTCTATCGTTTCGCGCAAAAGCTGGGCTTCGCGGAAGCGATGTTCAAGAACATCAAGGTGGAGAACAACCGCCCCGTGCCCGAGGACATTCTGCGCGAGATTAACCGCGGCGGATGGTCGACCGGCTATACGGGCCAAAGCCCCGAACGCCTCAAGGCGCATATGCGCAATCAGGACAAGTTCGATCTCGTTACGCTTCGCGCCAAGGCGGACACTCCGGAAGTCGGCGGCGATTACTACGGCCTGCCCTGGCCCTGCTGGGGCAAGCCGGAGATCAGGCATCCGGGCACACATACGCTCTACAACACCAACCTGCATGTGAAGGATGGCGGCGGGACGTTCCGCGCGCGCTTTGGCGTCGTCTATCCCGAAAAGCAGCCCGACGGCTCGACCAAGGACGTGAACCTTCTGTCCGAAGGCTCCTATACCCTCGGCTCTGAACTGACGGACGGGTACCCCGAATTCACCTATGGCGTTCTGAAGAAACTCGGCTGGGACAAGGATCTTACCCAGGACGAAGTCGCGACGATCACCCGCATCGGCGGAGGCAATCCCGACGCCGTGGGCTGGGCCATCGACCTGTCGGGCGGCATCATCCGCGTCTGCCTCGAGCACGGCGCCATTCCCTACGGCAATGGCAAAGCGCGCGCTGTGGCCTGGAACCTCCCCGATCCTGTGCCGGTGCACCGCGAGCCGATCTATACGCCGCGCGCCGATCTCGCCGAGAAATACCCCACGCGCCCGGATGGTCGTCAGTTCCGCATGATGAATGCCGGCCTCACGGTCCAGAAGACCGCCATCGAGAAGGGCGTCGCCAAGGACTTCCCCATCATTCTCACCTCCGGCCGTCTGGTCGAATATGAGGGCGGCGGTGAAGAGACCCGCTCGAACAAGTGGCTGGCTGAACTGCAGCAGGACATGTTCGTCGAGATCAACCCGGCGGACGCAGCGGCGCGCGGCATCTCCGATGGCGGATGGGTCTGGGTCACCGGCCCGGAGAACCAGTCGAAAGCGCGCATGAAGGCGCTGGTGACCGAACGCGTCGGCAAGGGCGTCGCCTTCATGCCCTTCCATTTCGCGGGATGGTTCCAGGGCGTCGACCAGCGCGGAAACTATCCGAAGGGAACAGACCCGATCGTTTTGGGCGAGAGCGTGAATACAATCACGACCTACGGCTATGACCCCGTGACGGGCATGCACGAAGGCAAGGTTACGCTTTGTCAGATCAAGGCGGCGTGAGGGAGACGACTATGGCCCGCATGAAATTTCTCTGTGACGCCGACCGCTGCATCGAGTGCAACGCCTGCGTCACCGCCTGCAAGAACGAGCACGAAGTGCCCTGGGGCATCAACCGTCGCCGCGTCGTCACCATCAACGACGGCAAGCCGGGCGAGCGTTCGGTCTCCATGGCCTGCATGCATTGCACCGACGCGCCCTGCGCGGCGGTCTGCCCGGTGTCCTGCTTCTACACCACAGCGGACGCAGTGGTGCTGCACTCGAAGGATCTGTGCATCGGCTGCGGCTACTGCTTCTACGCCTGCCCCTTCGGCGCCCCACAATATCCACGGGTCGGCAACTTCGGCTCGCGCGGCAAGATGGACAAATGCACCTATTGCGCGGGCGGACCCGAGGATGATTTCTCGACTGCTGAATACGAGAAATACGGCCGCAATCGTCTCGCCGAGGGCAAGCTGCCGCTCTGCGCGGAAATGTGCTCGACCAAGTCGCTTCTCGCAGGCGACGGCGACATCATCGCCTCCATCTACAAGGAGCGCGTGATGAAGCGCGGCTACGGCTCGGGCGCCTGGGGTTGGAAGACAGCCTACAAAGAAACGGTCAGCGTATGATCACCCTCCATCATCGCAAGGGGCGTTCCATGAAGACCTGGCTCAAGACTTTTCTGGCGATGCTGGCTCTGGCCTTCGTGGCGAGCGCGCCGGTCGCGGCTCAGAACAACAACTTCAACCCCACCAAGGAATCGGTGAAGGAAGAGCAGCTGCTCAACTCGCTGAAGCCCGGCGAGCGCCTCACAGGCCGCATCTCGATACCTGATGAAAAGGCGGCGAGCCTGATCCAGCCTGGGGGGCAGGAATGGCGCGCCTTCCATCAGCAGAAGCTGCCGTTCATCGGCGGCGTCGCCATTCTGGGCATGCTGGCGCTGCTCGCTGTGTTCTTCCTTGTGCGCGGGCGCATCCGCGTCGAAGGCGGCTTCTCGGGCAAGACGATCACGCGCTTCGCCAGCCTTGATCGTTTCACCCATTGGCTGACCGCCAGTTGCTTCATCATTCTGGCGCTGTCGGGCCTGAACATCTCCTTCGGGCGCATGGTGATCCTGCCATGGCTGGGCGCCGAGACCTTCGCGAGCCTGACTGCATTGGGCAAGCTGGCCCATAACTACCTCGCCTTCCCCTTCATGTTCGGCATCGCCCTGATGTTCGTGATCTGGGTGCGCGACAATATCCCTGAAAAGATCGACCTTGAATGGATCAAGCAGGGCGGCGGCATCTTCTCGAAGGGCGCCCATCCGCCGGCGAAGCGCTTCAACGCAGGTCAGAAATTGATCTTCTGGATCGTCATGGGCGGCGGCGTCGTGATGTCTGGGTCGGGCTGGTTCCTGCTCTTCCCCTATCTCGCGCAGAATGGCGTGTCCGACATGCAGTTCTACACGACGATCCACGCCCTGCTCGCAGTGATCTTCATCGCGGTGATGCTGGCTCACATCTACATAGGGACGCTGGGCATGGAAGGCGCCTTCGACGCCATGGGCACAGGCGAAGTCGACCTTAATTGGGCCAAGGAGCATCACGGCCTTTGGGTGGAAGAGGTGCAGGCCAAGGCAAAGGCGGCCTCGGTCGCTCCCGGCGCCATGCCCGCCGAATAAGCAACCCCCCCGATCTCGTGGAAGGGACCGTCGGTCACCATCGGCGGTCCCTTCTCTTTAGGTGCCAAGCGCAGGGACGACGATGAAGGTCATAGGTCTGGCGGGCTGGAGCGGGGCGGGGAAAACGACCCTGCTTGCGCGCGTCATCCCCGAACTGGTGGCGCGAGGCCTGAAGGTTTCCACGATCAAGCACGCCCACCACGCCTTTGACGTCGACACTCCCGGCAAGGATTCCTGGCGTCACCGCCAAGCCGGCGCCAGCGAAGTCCTCGTCGCCTCCAGCAAGCGCTTCGCCCTCATGCATGAGCTGCGCGACGAAGAAGAGCCGAAGCTGGCGCAACTGCTCGCTCGCCTTTCACCCGTCGATCTCGTCATCATCGAAGGCTTCAAATCCGAGAGATACGCCAAAGTCGAGATCCATCGTGCGGCCAATGAGAAGCCCTTCCTCCATCCGGACGACCCAGACATAGCCGGCCTCGTGACGGACGCCCCAAGCGACGCCGACCTGCCCCGCGCGCAACTTGATGACATACCGGCCATCGCGGCTATGATGGTCGCCTTGGCGATCCCGCTCGCGGATGTGATCAGGCGGCTCACCGGCGAGGTCTGACATGGTGCAACTGTCGAACGACTGCTTCGCTTTCGGCGGCAAGCTCATGAGTGTCGACGAGGCTCTGAGGTTGATCGCCGCGCGCGTGCAGCCGATCGAGGGCCAGGACCATCTGCCGTTGGCGGAATGCGACAACCGTGTGCTGCTGTCGCCGCTCCACGCCCCTGCGCCGCTGCCGCTATTCGCCAATTCAGCCGTCGACGGCTACGCCCTGCGCAGCGCCGACCTTCCGCAGGACAACGAGCGCACCTTCCCGGTGACCGCGCGGGTCCAGGCCGGGGCGCAGGCGGAGCCGATCAAGCCGGGCGCCGCGGTGCGCATATTCACCGGCGCGCCCATGCCGCAGGGGGCCGATACGGTCTTCATGCAGGAGGATGTGCGCCTTGAACCCGATGGCCGGATCACCGCGCCCGCCGGACTCAAGCCCGGCGCGAACATGCGCCCGGCCGGCGAGGACATCGCCGAGGGGGCCGTGGCCATTCCAGCCGGAAGACGCCTGCGCCCGCAGCATGTGGCCCTCGCCGCCGCGCTGGGTCTGACCCATCTGACCGTGCGTCGCCGTGTCAGGGTTGCGATTTTCTCGACAGGGAATGAAGTGGTGGAGCCGGGCGGGCCGCGCAATTCGGCGCAGCTCTTCGATTCCAATCGCTTCATGCTCGGCGCCCTGTTACGAAGGCTCAATTGCGAGGTCCATGACCTCGGCATCTTGCGTGACGACCGCGCGGCGCTCGCCACGGCTCTCGAAAAGGCCGCTGGCGAGCATGATCTCGTGCTCACTTCGGGAGGCGTCTCAGCCGGCGAAGAGGACCATGTGCGCGCAGCCATCGAATCGATAGGCTCGCTGGTTCTTTGGTCTCTGGCCATCAAGCCCGGCCGTCCCGTCGCAATGGGCGTCATTGCGGGCACGCCATTCATCGGCCTGCCGGGCAATCCCGTGGCGAGCTTCGTCACCTTCGCTTATGTGGTTCGCCCGACCATTCTGGCGCTGCTCGGCGCGCTTCCCGAGCCCTTGATCGGCCTCCCGGTACGCGCAGCCTTTTCCTACAAGAAAAAGAAAGGCCGCCGCGAATATGTACGCGCCAGCCTGCATTATGCTGATGATGGAATCCCGGAGGCGGTGAAGTTCCCGCGCGAGGGGGCCGGCCTGTTGTCGTCCCTCGCCGATACCGACGGCATCATTGAACTCGGCGAGGACGCAGAGCGCGTTAGCCCCGGCGAACAGGTCCGCTTTCTGGCATATCCGGCTCTTCTGTGACGCTTAGTTCAGACCGGTGAGATTATGCCCGGGATCGCCCACGCGCGCGCCCGAAGTCGCGAAAGCCTGCGCGGCGGTGCGCTGCTGCGTGCCGAGGACATATGAGGCGACCGTGGCGAGGCAGGCCGCGACGATCAATGCAGAAAGAAAGGCTTTCATCCGCCGCTCCTTGTCACGCTTTTGCAGTCGACTTCATTGGTATGACGAAACGTGGGCGGCAAATCAAGCGGGAGATCCAGCAGCAGTCGCCGGACACGGGAGATGTTGACCTGTAGCCAGTCCGTCGTCATTTTCCCGCGGATGGCGCTCACCTTGCTAGATCTCTCCGGCTTCAAATGTCCCCTCCCCGTCCTGAAGACGCGCAAGGCTCTCAAGGGGCTTGCGGTGGGGGATCAGCTGGAGGTGCATTGCACGGATCCACTGGCCGGGATCGATATTCCCAACCTGATCCGCGAGACTGGCGATCAGATTCTCAGCCAGACGCGAACAGACCGGCACATGATTTTTTTGATCGCCAAAGCGGCGAAGACGCCGTGATCAAAGCAGCGCATCGCCTAATCGA
>CANGOK010000075.1 GCA_947455285.1 Beijerinckiaceae bacterium
CGGGGCAGGGTGACGGAACCGGACTCCGCGCCAAGCTCGCCCGAAATCATCCGGAACAGGGTGGTCTTGCCAGCCCCGTTGCGGCCTACGAACCCCACCCGCGCCCGATCCGGCAGCGCAGCGGTGGCGTCATCGAATAGCAGCCGCGGCCCGAGCCGGTAGGTGAGATCGTTGATATGGAGCATCGGCCGCTATCTGACATGGAGCGGGACGGCAGGCAACCGCCCCGCGCCCATAAGCAGCGCTCAGTCGAAATCGCCCGCGAGTTCCGCGCGCACGCTTTCGGGCAGTACGGCCATGTGGCTGTAATTGGCGTGGCCCATGCCCACGATGACGGGCGTGCCCGGCGTGCGGATCGCTGCGATCTGGGCGGGGGTGAAGTTGAAGTGCACGAACTGCACCGAAGACGCCTTGCCCTCTGCGGTCGTGCGGTCCTGATCGACTTCCGCGACGCCCATGACCTTCTCCGTGCCGATCTGCACGAAGGTCGTCTCTTCAATGCCGCCGAGGCGGCCGAGGATGCGCTTGCGGCGCTCGGGATCGTCGATCTCGATCATGAAGGTCGCGACGAGTTCCTGCCCCTTCGGCACGAGCGGGTTATAGGCCTCGAGTTCGTCGACCATCTGCGCCTCGCCGCCGCGCTCGATGTGCAGCATCTCCTGCACCTGAAGCCACATCGTGTCGAAGTTCTCGAAATAGAACGTGACATGCGGGCCGACTTCCACGCGGCGGTTCTTCTTGCGCTCTGAAAGCTTGCGGCGCGTCTCCGTGCGCACCTTCGCATAGGCGTCGAGCGGCATGATGTCGGCCGCAGTGATCTCATGCTTGTTGGCCATGGGTGTAGCTCCCGGTGAGGACGAAGCGTCACAGGTGGAAGATGAGCGATCGGGGCGGATGCCCCGAGGCTTTTAGAGTCCGTAAGATCTCGCGAAGATCTGGATGGGATGGCGCACGAGTTCTGGCTTGGCTGCATCGCCGCCCAGCTTCTCGATGCCTTGCGAAATATGGACGCCAGCCAGCGGGCATTCCGAGGTCACGAAGCCCTTGCCTGCATCACGCGTCGTGCGCGCCACAGGCTTGCCGACCTTGAGGGCGGTCTCGAAGTTCTTCTTCTTGAAGCCCCAAGCGCCGCCATGGCCCGAGCAACGCTCGATGACCTTCACATCCGCCTCGGGCAGAAGCTGCAGCATCTCCGCCGCCTTTTGGCCCATGTTCTGGGCGCGCGAATGGCAGGAGATATGAAGCGAAACGCCCCCTGCGACTGGGCTCATGCCCGGCGCAAGACCGTTCTTCTTCGCGATGTCGACGATATATTCGGAGAGGTCGAAAGTGGCGCCGGCGAGCCGTTTCACATCCTCGCTCTTGGGACGGATCAGCGGCCATTCGAACTTCATCATCAGGGCGCAGGAGGGAACCAGCGCGATGACGTCATAGCCCTTTTCGATATAGGGCTTGAGGGCTGCGGAGACGATGTCAGCGCTCTTGGCGACTTCGCCGATTAGCCCTTGTTCGAGCATCGGCATGCCGCAGCAATGGGGATGCACGACTTCGGTCTCGACGCCATTCTTGGCGAGCACGGCGCGCGCGGCGACGCCGACATCGGTGTCGTTATAGTTGTTGAAGCAGGTCGCGTAGATCACAGCCTTGCGGCCATAAGCCGGCGCATCCTTGTTCACGACGATGGGCGAGGCCTTCGCCTGCGCAACGAAGGTCTTCGAAGCGTATTTCGGCAGTTCTGCCTGCGCATCAAGGCCTGCGACATTCTCAAGAATGCCGCGCGTCAGGCTGTTCGAACGGTCGCTCGCCCAGTTGGCGATCGGCGCGATGGCCGTTGCGATCTTGCCGTTGCGGTCGACCTTGGCGAGTTCGCCGTCGACGAATTCATTCATCCCCTTCTGCGCCTCGACGGCGCGGTAGCGCAGCATTAGATGCGGGAAGTCGAGATCGAACTCGTGCGGGGGCACATAGGGGCACTTCGTCATGAAGCACATGTCGCAGAGCGTGCAGGCGTCCACGACGGATTTGAAGCTTTCGCTGGCGACGGTGTCGAGTTCGCCGGACTTCGATTCGTCCACGAGATCGAACAGGCGCGGGAAACTGTCGCAAAGATTGAAGCAACGGCGGCAGCCATGGCAGATGTCCAAGACGCGGCGCATCTCTTCATCGAGCTTGGCTTCGTCATAAAACGCGGGGTTTTCCCAATCGATTGGGCGCCGCGTGGGAGCTTCGAGGCTGCCCTCTCTCATTGCTTCCTCATCTTTTTTGGAGGTGAACGGTCCGACCTTTTATGGCCGGACCGTTCTATTGGATCACTTGATCTCGTCGAGAGCGCGCTGGAAGCGGCCAGCATGCGAACGCTCTGCCTTGGCCAGCGTCTCAAACCAGTCGGCGATTTCGTCGAAGCCTTCTTCGCGAGCCGAACGAGCCATGCCCGGATACATGTCGGTGTATTCGTGCGTCTCGCCAGCGACGGCGGCGGCGAGGTTCAGCTGGGTCTTGCCGATCGGCAGGCCGGTGGCGGGATCGCCGCATTCCTCGAGGAACTCAAGGTGGCCGTGGGCATGGCCGGTCTCGCCTTCCGCGGTGGAGCGGAACACGGTGGCGACATCGTTGTAGCCTTCGACGTCAGCCTTCTGGGCGAAATAGAGATAACGGCGGTTCGCCTGCGACTCGCCCGCGAACGCGGCCTTCAGGTTCTCTTCGGTCTTGCTGCCCTTGAGGGACATGGTCTCTCTCCTCCGGATGAATTGCAGCCAGGCCGGGAAGCGGCTGGCTGTCGCCACCTATGTTTCGGATGCGACGGCGTCGTGTCAACGCGTCTCATCCTGAAGGCGTGCGAAAAAAAAGTAGTCAGGCGGTTCAGGCGAGGGAAATCGGTTTTGCCTTTCGTGATGATCGGCGCAGCCTATCGGTAGGCTGGCACAACGCCTGCATTTCCCCTCCCCCTTGTGGGGAGGGGCAGGGGTGGGGGTCGTGAGGCCTTTGCAGGTGAGCGCCTCTGCAACCCCGCTCCCGATCAGCATGCGCAGACCCCCACCCCGTCCGCTGGCGCGGCCGACCCTCCCCACAAGGGGGAGGTAATTCGCCGTATTTTCATATGGTTGCGCTGTTGCTACCCAAGCCGCCGCACGCAGTCCGGCAGGCTCGCTTTCACCACTTCCGCCAATGTCTCCATGGCCTTGCGGCGGGGCATGTCCTTGCGGAAGGCGAGGCGGACCTTGCGGTTGGCCTTGTCGCCCTTGATGGGGCGGAAGGTAAGCTGGTCCTTGAGGCCGGCCCAGTTCTCCATGGCGAGGCGGGGGGCCAGGGTCAGGCCATATTTTGCGGCGGTCAGATGCACGAGGGTTTCTAGCGAGACGGCGCGAACGTCTGCCGAGCCCGCCAGCGAGCTTTCAGCGCCCTGACGTCCGCAAAGCTCGAGCGCCTGATCGCGCAGGCAATGGCCATCCGTCAGCAGCAGGAGTTGCCGGGGATCGACGGCGCCAAGGTCTATTTCGCTTTCGCCCGCCAGCGGATCGTCGGCGGGCATGGCCAGCCAGAAGGATTCCTCGAAAAGGTCAATCTCCGCCAGCCTGTCCGTGCCCGGATCGGTGGCGATGATGGCGGCGTCGATCCGGCCATCGGCCAGCGGCGGCAGGAGGTGGCCGGTCAGATCCTCCATCAGCATCAGCGGCGCCTTGGAGAGATCGCTTGCGGCGCGCGGCAGCACATAGGGCATGAGGTAGGGCGCGAGCGTCGGTATCACCCCAAGCCGGATTGGGCCGGCCAATGGATCGCGGCTCGCTCTGGCGGCGGTCACGATGTCTTCGGCGGCGGCGACCGAGCGGCGGGCGTTGGCGAGGATTTGCTCGCCCACCGGCGTGAGGCGCACCTGCTTGCCCACGCGCTCGAAAATGGTGACGCCAAGCTCTTCTTCTAGCTTCAGAATTTGTCCCGACAACGTGGGTTGGCTGACATTGCAGGCCATTGCGGCGCGGCCGAAATGGCCCAGTTCCGCAACAGAGATGACATAGCGAAGGTCACGCAGGTTCATTGGTGCTCACGGAAATAGGCGATTTCGATCAAACTAGGGCATGTGATCGGCGTTTTCAATTCCGCGTGATCGCGGCCGGGGGAGGGATTGCGCCTTGTGCGTCCGGGGCGGCGCCGCTATAAGCGCGCATCCCTCAACAAAGAAAGTTCGGACCCAGCCATGGCGGTTCAGCGCACCTTTTCCATCATCAAGCCCGACGCCACGCGTCGCAACCTCACCGGCGCCATCAACGCGGTGATCGAGCAGGCTGGCCTGCGCATCGTCGCCCAGAAGCGCGTGCTCATGACCCGCGTCCAGGCCGAGACCTTCTACGGCGTCCACAAGGAGCGCCCCTTCTTTGGCGAACTCGTCGACCAGATGATCGCCGCTCCCGTTGTCGTTCAGGTGCTCGAAGCCGAGGACGCCATCGCCCGCTATCGCACCGTCATGGGCGCCACGAACCCCGAGAAGGCCGACGCCGGCACGATCCGCAAGCTCTTCGCGCTCAACATGGGCGAGAACTCGGTGCATGGCTCCGACGCCCCCGAGACCGCTGCGGTCGAAATCGCCCAGTGGTTCTCCGCCAACGAGATCGTCGGCTGAGCTGATCCGTTCGCTTGAATTTAAGAGGGGTCGGCGCAGGCTGGCCCCTCTTTTCTTTTGTCTTAAGCGCTGCGATGCTTTCCCATGACCTCAGCCGCCACCGTTCATCGCCCCTCCGTCTGCCCGCATGATTGCCCTTCCGCCTGCGCGCTCGATGTGGAAGTCATCGAAGGAAAGCGCATCGGGCGCATTCGCGGCGCGCAGGACCAGACCTATACCGCTGGCGTCATCTGCGCGAAGGTGGCGCGCTATTCCGAGCGCATCCATCATCCCGAGCGTTTGCTTCATCCGATGAAGCGCACGGGGCCGAAAGGCTCGGGACAGTTTGCGCGCATTTCATGGGACGAAGCGCTTGATCTGATCGCAGAGCGTTTCCTCGCCGCCGAGCGCGAATATGGGACTGAGAGCATCTGGCCCTATTATTACGCAGGCACGATGGGCCGCGTCATGCGCGATGGCATCAATCGTCTTACGCATGTGAAAAAGTATTCGCGGTTCTTCGGGTCGATCTGCGTCAATCTGGCTTGGCCGGGAGTCGTGGCGGGGCTTGGCAAGATCGCGGGGCCTGATCCGCGTGAGATGGCGAAGTCTGATTGCGTGGTGATCTGGGGAACCAATGCGGTGGCCACGCAAGTCAATGTGATGACCCACGCTATGCGCGCCCGCAAGGAGCGCGGCGCGAAGATCGTGGTGGTGGACATCTATCGCACGCCGACGATGGAGCAGGCCGATATGGCGTTGTGTCTGCGGCCGGGAACGGACGGCGCGCTCGCCTGCGCTGTGATGCATGTGCTGTTTCGCGATGGCCTTGCGGATTGGGATTATCTGCGTCGCTACACCGATGCGCCCGAAGAACTGGAAGCGCATCTTAAAACGCGTGATCCCGCTTGGGCCTCCGCTATTACTGGGCTCACCGTCGAAGAAATTGAAGCTTTCGCGAAACTGGTTGGCGAGACCAAGCGCACCTTCTTTCGGCTCGGTTATGGCTTCTCGCGTCAACGCAATGGCGCGGTGAACATGCATGCGGCGCTTTGCATCGCTGCGGTCACCGGCGCATGGCTTCACGAGGGCGGCGGCGCCTTTCATAACTACGCCTCGATCTATCATTGGAAGCCGACCACGCTCGAAGGGCGCGAGCTTGTCGATCCCCACACGCGCATTCTCGATCAATCGCGCATCGGCGCCATTCTCACCGGCGATAGCGAGGCGTTGCAGGGCGGCGGGCCGATCAAGGCCATGCTCATCCAGAACACCAATCCTGTTTCGGTGGCGCCGGATCAGACGCTGGTGAAACAGGGCTTTGCGCGCGAGGATCTCTTCACCGTCGTGCATGAGCAATTCATGACCGAGACGGCGGCCATGGCCGATGTGGTGCTGCCCGCCACCATGTTCCTCGAACATGCGGACATCTATTCAGGTGGCGGCCATCAATATGTGGAGTTCGCCGACAAATTGATCGATGCGCCGGGCGAATGCCGCAGCAATCACGAGGTCATCTGCGCCATCGCAAAACGGGTTGGGGTCACGCATCCGACCTTCGACATGGGCGTGCGCGAGCTTGCGGCGATCACCCTGCAGGAGTCCGGCCTGCCTTCATTTGAAGAACTCGAAAAGTGTAACTGGATTGATCTGCAGCCTGATTTCGAAACGTCGCATTTCGTCAAAGGATTTGGCTGGCCAGACGGAAAGTTCCGCTTCAAGCCCGATTGGCCCTCGACGCCCTTCGGCAATATCGGCCTGCAGGGGCCGTGGCGTTCGCTTCCTAATTTCCCCGATCACTGGGACGTTCTCGAAAACGCCGACGCGGCACATCCCTTCCGCCTCGCGACGAGCCCCGCGCGCAGCTTCCTGAATTCCACCTTCAACGAGACGCCGTCTTCTCGGGCGCGGGAAGGTCGGCCGGAGGTGCTGATCCATCCGGCGGACGCCGCGCGTCTTGGCGTTGGCGATGGCGATGAAGTGACGCTCGGCAATGAGCGTGGGCAGGTGCGTCTACATGCCCGTTACTTCGATGGGGTGCGGCAGGGCGTGCTGATCTCGGAAGGCATCTGGCCCAACGACGCTTTCGCTGATGGCAAAGGCATCAATACTTTGACCGGCGCGGATTCCCCAGCGCCCTTCGGCGGCGCCGCCTTTCACGACAACAAGGTGTGGGTGAAGCGGATCGGGTAGCGGCTTGTTAAGCATCGGGGTGCTATCCGCGGGTCAGTTCCCCATTCTCAGGAGGTCTTCGTGCGCTCGAAGCTCGGTCTCTTCACCGCTGTCGCTTTCGCTTGCCTCACCAGCGTCGCCCTCGCAGGCGCCCGGCCTCCGGGCGCGCCGTCAGGCTTCGATCGTCCGCCGACGGATGATGAAATGCGCGGTCGGCTGCGCGAAATCTGCACGCAGCTCGTCATCAACGACGGCAAGAAGGCGGAAGTCGCGGGACGTCGGTGCGGTTGCTATTCCAAGGGCGTCGTGAAGGCCATGACGCCGGCTGAACGCGATGAGATGCGCGCGACGGGCAAGTTCTCGCCCACCGCCCAGCCCAAGGCGAAGAAGTTCATGGCGAGCTGCCGCGTCAGCGGCTGAGCCTTTTGGCCGCGAGGTCGGCGCCCTCGCGCAACATGCGAAGCTTTTTCCATGTCACGGTGGGATCGATCTTGCCGTAGCCCGCGAAGGTGCCAAAGCCGCAGTCCGTCCCCGCGATGACCCGCTCGGCGCCGACGATGGCGGCGTAGCGCTCGATGCGCTGTGCGATCAGTTCGGGATGCTCAACATAGTTTGAGCAACTGTCGATCAGGCCGGGGACGAGCACGGTGTCGTCGGGAACCGCCGCATCGCGCCAGACGATCCATTCATGCTCATGGCGCGGATTGGCGCCTTCGAACAGAAGCTGCCGCGGGCGCGCTTTCAGAATGACGTCGACGACCTTTTCAAGGCCGATGTCGTGGTCATGCGGGCCCTCGTAATTGCCCCAGCAGATATGCATGCGCATGCGCTCGGGCGGGATGTTGGCGGTTGCTGCGTTCAGGGCCTCGACATTCTGCTCGGCCCTTTTCAGGAACTCCGCTTCGCTGAGGTTCTGGAAGCCCGTATGAGCGGCCATGGCGAGGTCGGGCGCATCGAGCTGCAGGTCAAAGCCCGCCGCGATGATGGCCTCATATTCCGGCCGCATGGCCTCGATGAGGTCGGCGAGATAGGCCTCGTGGGTGGGGTAGTATTGATTGGGCTGGAAGGCCGTGACGAGGCCGGGCGAGGCGGCGTTCATGAAGCCGCGCACCTTGCCGCCCTCCTTGCCCATGGCGGCGCTGAAGCGGCGGATGTCATCTTCGACCGGCTTTGAATCAACGAGCTCGACCTTGCCGATGCATGCGGCGCGCACGAAGCTCTGCGAGCCCATGATGGCTGCGAGCTTGGTCCGCAGCTCCGGCAAATCGGCGAGATCCTTTGCGGGCGTGCGGTCCACATGGCCGCCGAATCCCGACAGGCGCGAGGTGATGTAGGTCGAATAGCCGACCTTGCCCAATTCGCCATCGCTGACGATGGAGACGCCAGCCTCCACCTGCGCGCGCACGGCTTTCTCGATCTCGCTGGTGACGAGCGCATCGAAGGCGGCGAGGTCGATCGGCTTTCCATGGTCGCGCTGGACCAGCAGGGCCGTGAGTTCAACCGAACGCGGCAGGCTGCCCACATGGGTCGTGTGAATGAAGGTCATGGCAGCGCCACCTTAAGGTCAAGGAAACCGACGCGCTCGGCGAAACGCCATCCATCGGGCGTGCGCACGAGCTTATCGTTGAATCCCCCGATGAGGGCGGGCGAGGCGGCGTTGGCTTCGCCTGCGGGCGCGGCGTAGAGCATCAGCGTGCAGCGGCTCGTAGCCTCATTCTCCGATGTGACATTAACGAGGATGTTGGTGATGAGGTGGCAGGATTTGCGTGGCGGACGGCTCGCGAAGGAGTCATGGATGGCCTTGCGTCCCACCACGGGGTCGCCGCCGGCCGGGCGCACGAAGCGCGCGTCTTCGGTGAACATGTCGGCCACGGCGGCCCAATCGCCTGCGTCATTGAGCAGGGCGAAGCGCGTCGTCAGGCGCGCGATTTCATGCTCGGCGAGCATGCGGTCGAGTGGCGTCATCGCGGAGAATCCCTCTTGGGCAAATTGCCCACTGGGATAATTTATACGCGTGGGCGGCGGCCCACAAGCGATGGAAGGTTCGCCCTTAGGCGAGTTGCGGCGCGACGAGGGCCGAAGTCTCGCCTGCTTCCCCGGCTGTGCGCACCCGTGCGCCATCGACAGTCAGGCGTCCGCTCGCAAGAAGCCTCAGCGCCAGCGGGTAAATGACATGTTCCTGCGCCAGCACGCGCGCGCCGAGCGTGCCCGGCGTATCGCCATCCAGCACCGGCACGGCGGCCTGCGCGATGATCGGCCCTTCGTCCATGCCCGGCACGACGAAATGCACGCTCGCCCCGTGCAGCTTCACGCCATCGGCGAGCGCGCGTTCGTGGGTGTGCAGGCCCTTGTAGAGCGGCAGCAGGGCAGGGTGGATATTGATCATGCGCCCGGTCCAGCGTTCGACGAACCAAGGCGTCAAGATGCGCATGAAGCCAGCGAGGCAGACGAGTTCGATATTATGGGCGACCAGCGCCTCTTGCATGACGCGTTCAAAATCTTCGCGTGATGCATGCTGCTTGTGGTCGATGGCGACGGTGGCGACGCCATTCTCGCGAGCGGTCGCAAGGCCCGGCGCATCAGGGCGGTTCGACAGGACGAGGGCGATCTCGGCCGGGAAGGCGGGATCTTTCGTCGCCGCGAGCAGGCTCGTCATGTTCGAGCCGCGCCCGGAAATCAGCACCGCCACCCGGCGGCGGGGCAGGGCTGCGCTCATAGGGCGAGATGCCCGCGATATGCGACGCGTTCTTCACCCGCGCGTTCCTCGACAACTTCGCCCATGCGCACGGGGCTCTCGCCAGCCGCCTTCAGCGCAGCCTCGACCTCAGCAGCTTTCGCAGCCTCCGCCGCGACCACCATGCCGACGCCGCAGTTGAAGGTGCGCAGCATTTCGCGCTCGGCCACATTGCCAGCCTTCGCCAGCCAGCCAAAGACGGGCGGAACCGGGATGGCGGCGAGATCCAGCGACACGCCAAGCCCGTCGGGCAGCACGCGCGGGATATTGTCGGGGAATCCGCCGCCTGTGATATGGGCCAGCGCCTTGATCCCCTGGGTCGCCTTAAGGGCGGCCAGCAGCGGCTTCACATAAAGCCTTGTCGGCGTCAGCAGTGCCTGCGCCAGCGTCTTGCCCGGCGCGAAGGGGGCGGCGTCGGTCCAGCCAAGGCCGGTGAGCGCCACGATACGGCGCACCAGCGAGAAGCCGTTGGAGTGAACGCCGGAGGAGGGCAGGCCAAAGAGCACGTCGCCGGGCTTGAGGTCGCCGCGCGGCAACAGGCGCCCACGTTCGGCCGCGCCCACGGCGAAGCCTGCGAGATCATAATCGTCGCCGGCGTACATGCCGGGCATTTCGGCTGTCTCGCCGCCAATGAGCGCGCAGCCGGATTCGATGCAGCCCTGCGCGATGCCCTTCACGATGGCCGCGCCGGTTGCGGGCTCCAGCTTGCCCGTTGCGTAGTAGTCGAGGAAGAACAGGGGCTCGGCGCCCTGCACGATGAGGTCGTTGACGCACATGGCGACAAGGTCGATCCCCACGGTGTCGTGGATGCCGCTCTCAATGGCGATCTTGACCTTGGTGCCCACGCCATCATTGGCTGCGACGAGGATCGGGTCGCTGAAGCCTGCCGCCTTCAGGTCGAAGAGGCCGCCAAATCCGCCGATCTCCGCGTCTGCGCCCGGGCGGCGGGTGGCGCGCACCAGCGGCTTGATGCGATCGACCATCTCATTGCCTGCATCGATGTCGACGCCAGCTTGAGCATAGGTGAGCCCGGGCTTGCCCTCAGTCTGCATGGAATGTCCCCTGATGTCAGGCGGGGTTAGCGCGCAGAGCGTAAGGATGCAAGGCAAATGGGCGCCTGCGTCAAACGGGCGATACACCTTCGACCGCAAATGAGGCATATAGAGCCTCGGTCATCACCGGGCGGACCCGTGAAGAATATCCCCAATCTGATAACTTTGATGCGTTTGCTTCTTGTTCCGGTCGCGGTCGTCATGATCGCGGCTCAGGCTTGGGGCTGGGCCTTCGCCGCATTCGCCATCGCCGGGGTCTCCGATGGGTTGGACGGGTTCATCGCAAGGCGTTTCGACATGCGCTCGGAGCTGGGCGCCTATCTTGACGCGCTGGCCGACAAGGCCTTGCTCATGTCGATCTTCATCGCGCTCGCCGTTGCGCAGATCGTGCCGGTCTGGATCGCCATCCTCGTCGTCTCCAGAGACCTGATGATCCTTGGGGCGGTCATCGTGTCCTGGGTGCTCGACAAGCCCGTGCAGATCCGCCCCCTGCTGATTTCGAAGCTGAACACTGCCGCCCAGATCGCCTTCGCCGGGGCTGCGCTGGCAGCGATGGCTTTCGGCGTTTTGCAGGGCGTATGGTTCGAACCCATGCTATATGGCGTGACGGCGTTGACGCTGGCCTCGACTGCGGCCTATCTGGCGCAGTGGCTCAGGCATATGAGCGCGTAAGGGACCTTCATGCGGCTCGAACGGCAACTTGGTTTCTGGCTCGGAGCCTTTGCAGCGCTTGTGCTGTTTCTTTACGTCTTCAGCGGCGTGCTGCTGCCCTTCGTGGCGGGGCTGATCCTCGCCTATCTCTTTGATCCGCTGGCGGACAGGCTGGAACGCTTGGGCCTCAGCCGGCTTGGCGCGGCCTTGCTCATTGTCGTCGTGATCAGCCTGATTTTCCTGCTGCTGCTCATCCTCTTCGTGCCGGTGCTGGCGCATCAGCTCGCGACCTTCATCGAAAGCCTGCCCGATCTTGTGACGCGCCTGCAGGCGCTGGTGGCGGAGGAGGGCGGGGCGCTCGGTGGGAAGTTCGGTTCGGGCGTGTTGGAAAGGCTCGGGCTCGACGACAAGCTCAATACGTCCGAAGTGCAGAAATCCCTTGGCGACATCGTCGGGCAGGGCGCGCAGTGGATGCTGACCTTCATGAAATCGCTCTGGTCGGGTGGACAGGCGCTCATCGGCGTCTTCTCCCTGCTGGTGGTGACGCCGGTCGTCGCTTTTTACGTGCTGCTCGATTTCGACCGGATGGTCGAGACGCTCGACCGTCTTGCCCCTCCCGCTCACCGGAACGATGTGCGGATTCTGGCCCGGCAGATGAACGCCGCGATCTCAGGGTTCCTGCGCGGACAATCGCTGGTCTGTCTGTTCCTTGGCGTGTGGTATGGCGTCGGCCTGTCGCTCATCGGGTTGAAGTTCGGTTTCCTCATCGGCATAGGCGCGGGCTTCCTGAGCTTCATCCCCTATGTGGGTTCGCTTACGGCGCTGGTGCTTTCGGCCATCATGTCGATCGTGCAGGGCTGGCCGAGTCTGGCCCTTTTCGCCATGGCTATGGGCGTCGTGGGAACGGGACAGTTCCTCGAGGGCAATGTGCTGACGCCGAGGCTTGTGGGCGCTTCAGTCGGCCTGCATCCGGTCTGGCTGATGTTCGCCCTCTTCGCCTTCGGCAGCTTGTTCGGCTTTACCGGGCTCATCCTCGCGGTGCCGGTTGCGGCGGTGATTGGCGTCCTCTTCCGTTTCGCGCTCGAACGTTATTTCGAAAGCCCGATCTATCGGGAAGCTGTTCCTGAAGAACGGGAGCTGGTGTGATGGCGC
>CANGOK010000076.1 GCA_947455285.1 Beijerinckiaceae bacterium
GTCATCGCCCACCGTCTCTCGACCGTGCGCAACGCCAGCCGGATCATCGTCTTCGAACAGGGCCGCATCATCGAGACCGGAACCTTCGACGAACTCGTCGCCCGCGGCGGCCGCTTCGCTACACTGGCGCGCGCGCAATTCATGGCGCCCGAGACGCCAGCGAAGGCGGATGTGGAGTGAGGCTGGCTATCAAACCCGCTTGTTCCACGGCGCCAGCAGCAGCAGACGCGCCATGGGGCACAAGCCGGTGACGCCAGCGAAGACGAGGCCTGCGCTGATGAATCCGGGAATTACGAAGTAAACAGGCGCAGCATAAAGACCGAGCATGACGCCGATGAAGGCGATGGATCCGACGAGGATCTGCACCTGGCGCTGCAATTCGATGGGCTGGCTGCGATCCGTGGCGACTGGCAGGCCGGCCCTGCGCCATGCGTCAATCCCGCCTTCCACCACATAGGCCTCGCACGCGCCGCTGAGGGCCTGCGAAAGGCGTTGCGCATTGGTGGTCGTGCGTCCGCCGCTCTTGCAATGGAAAATGACGGGGCGGCCCTGATGCAAGGCCAAGTCCGCCTCATGCAGCTTTGACAGCGGCATGTTGAGCGCGCCGGGGATCTTTTCCCGCGCATGTTCATCGGCTTCGCGAATGTCGATCAGCACGGCGCCCTGTTCCAGCAGATTGCGCGCGTCAGTCGGGTTGATGTTGGGAAGCGGCATCTGAAGACTCCTGATGGTTCATTCATTGGAGGATGGAGACGCCGCGCAGAACAGGCGATGCAGCGTCTCGAGAAGGTCGCTAATGCGCGGATCGGCGATGCGGTACCAGAGCGTCTGGCTCTCGCGCCTGAAATCGACCAGCCCCTCCGCCCGAAGCTTCGCCAGATGCTGGGACAGCGCCGATTGCGAAATCTGCGCCTCCGCCGCAAGCGTCGTCACATTGGCCTCGCCCAGTTCCTGCAATTTGCACAGCACGAAAAGGCGCCTGCCATTGGCGAGGGTTTGCAGGATCTCGGCCACCTGATTGGCGCGGTCCTGCAATGCTTCTGCGACCAGCTCTGTCATGAGGGATCCATATATTAAACATTTCTAATATAAATATTTAGAATAAATAGGTCAAGGATTTAGCGGCTTGACCGACGGGCTCTTCGGCTCAACCGCTTCCGTCATCCATCGGCATGGGCGTGATCTTCAGCGCTGTTAGGCGATTGCGTTGCTTGCGTAGAATTTCGAAGCGGAAATTGTGGAAGGAGAAGACCTGCCCGGGTTCGGGAATGGCCTGCGCCTCGTGGATCACAAGCCCCGCCACGGTGGTGGCCTCATCGTCAGGCAAGGTCCAGTCCATGGCGCGGTTGAGGTCGCGGATGGGCACTGCGCCGTCTACGGTCACGGAGCCGTCGGGCAGGGCGCGCAGGCCCTGAACCGCAAGGTCGTGTTCGTCGCGAATGTCGCCGACGATTTCTTCGAGAATGTCTTCAAGGGTCACGAGCCCCATGACGGAGCCATATTCGTCGACCACAAGCGCGAAGTGCGTCTTGCGTTCAAGAAAGGCCTGCAACTGATCTTCAAGAGAAGAGGTGGCGGGCACGAACCACGGGCTGAAGGCGACTTCGTCGATGTTCAATTTGCTGGCGTCGCCATTGGCGGCGGCGAGCGCGCGCAACAAATCCTTGGCGTGCAGCACGCCAACGATATTTTCGGGCTGGTCACGCCACAGAGGCAGGCGCGTATTGGCTGAGGCCAGCACTGCGCGCACGATTTCACCCGGAGGCAGGTTGGCGTCGATGGTGCGCATGCGCGTGCGATGGACCATCACGTCTTCGACCGTCAGTTCGTTGAGGCCCAGAAGGCCGCCGAACATGTCGCGATGGCTGCGCTCGACGCTGCCTTCCTTATGCAAAAGATCAACCGCGCTGCGCAGTTCCTCCTGCGGGGTCAGCACAGAGCCATGTTCGCCTGAGCGCAGGCCGATGAGCCGCAACACGCCGCCCACAACAGCGTCGATGGCGATCATCACCGGCGTCATCGCGTAGACGAAGAAAGCCGCCGGGCGCGCAACAATCAGCGACATGCGGTCGGGAAAATTGATGCCGATCGTCTTGGGCAGAACCTCCGCGAAGATCAGCAGCAGGACCGTCATCAGAAACGTGGCGTAGATGACGCCCGCATCGCCGAAGATGCCAGTCAGCACATTGGTCATGAAGGCTGAGGCGCCGATGTTGACAATGGTGTTGCCGAGCAGCATGGCGCCGATGAGACGCCCGCGTGAGGAGAGCAGTTTGTTCACGAGCCGCGCGCGCCTGTCGCCATTGCGCTCAAGCCCGTGCATGCGCACGCGGGAGGCTGCGGTGAGGGCGGTTTCAGAGCCTGAGAAAAAGGCTGAAGCCGCGATACAGATCGTCACGATGAGAACGGCGACCCAAAGGTCGACCGGCGCCGCTTCGCCTGCGCCATGCATGGTTTAGTGTCCCAATTCGTCCCTGAGAAAGTCGAGCACCGCTTCGGCAGGAACGCCCTTGGCGATGAAGGTCTGGCCGACGCCACGCGCAAGGATGAAGGTCAGCGCGCCGCGCTCCACCTTCTTGTCTTGATACATGGCGTCGAGAATGGGTTGCGCGCCCATGTTCCAGCCCGCGATGTCGCTGATGCGCGAGGGTAGGCCGACCGCGCGCAAATGCCGTTCCATCCGTTCGGCGTCTTCGGGCGCGCAATGCCCAAGCTTCGCCGAAAAGCGATAGGCGCAGCCCATGCCGATGGCGACGCTCTCGCCATGGTTGAGGCGGGCGGTGTTGAAATGGGTCAGGCTCTCGAAAGCGTGGCCGAATGTGTGGCCAAGATTGAGCAGCGCGCGATCGCCTTGTTCTGTCTCGTCGCGCGCCACCACAGCCGCCTTCGAACGGCAGCTTACCGCGATGGCTTCGGTGAGGGCGGGGCCGCGCGCGAAGACCTCTTCCCAGCGCTTTTCGAGCCAGGCGAAGAAGGGCGCATCGTCGATCAGGCCGTATTTCGCCATTTCGGCGTAGCCAGCGCGAAACTCGCGTGGATCGAGCGTGGCGAGCGCGCCGGTGTCGGCGAGCACAAGCGAGGGCTGGTGAAAGGCGCCGACGAGATTCTTGCCGTGTTCGGAATTGATCGCCGTCTTGCCGCCGACCGAGGAATCGACCTGCGCCAGAAGCGTCGTCGGCATCTGCACGAAGCGCATGCCGCGACGGATGACGGATGCGGCGAAGCCTGCGAGATCTCCCACAACGCCACCGCCCAGCGCCACCACAAGATCGCCGCGCTCCATCTTGGCGGCGATGATCTCGTCGCTGACGCGCGCAAATGTCGCCCAGCATTTCGACGCCTCGCCCGCTGCGACGACGATACGCGCATGGCGGATGCCCGCTGCGTCAAGGCTGGCCTCAAGCGCCGGCAAATGGTGGCGAGCCACGGTCTCGTCGGTGATGATTGCGCAGGCGGCCTTGGGGGCGACGCGAGCGATATGTGCGCCGGCCTCCTTGATGAGGCCTTCGCCGATGAAGATGTCATAGCGGCGGGAGCCAAGCTCGACCGGAACGATTGTGTGCTGGCTTGTCGCGCCGGCGCCGCCAGCGAGAGGCGTTGCAGAGGTCGCCGGATCCTTTGGCGCATGCTGAAGGCGCGGCAATGTTTCGATGCCGCGTTCCAAAGTGTCCATGATCGCCTCGACCATGGCTTCATGCGGACCGTCGCGCGAGATCAGACAAAAGTCCGCCAGCGCATAGATGTGGTCACGCTGGTCGCTCAGTTCTCGGATCGTCTGTTCGGGATCGCGTGTGTGCAGAAGGGGGCGATTGGCGCGCTTGCGCACGCGCCGCGCCAGCACTTCGGCGTCAGCCTTCAGCCAGACCGAGACGCCGCTTTCGGCGATGCGTTCGCGGGTGATCGGATTGATGAAAGCGCCGCCGCCGGTCGCAAGCACCCTTTGTCCGTCGGCGAGAATGCGCGCGATGACACGGCGTTCGCCATCGCGAAAATAGGCTTCGCCATGGCGGGAGAAGATTTCGGGGATCGTCATGCCGGCTGCCGTTTCGATCTCCACATCCGCGTCGACGAAAGGCAGGCCGAGCGCGGTCGCGAGCCGGCGGCCGATGGAGGTCTTGCCCGTTCCCATCATGCCGACCAGCACGATCGAGCGCCCGTTGAGCTTGGCCAATATGTCGTTGGCGCGCGCCTGCGCATTCTCCTCCACGGAGCGATGTCTGTTAGCTGCGTCGTCTAAGCTTGGGTCGGAAGCGCCAGTCATGGCCTTAATGTAACACGGGTGCGCCAAGGAATTAAGCAGGGCGACATCTTATTGCTTTCCCGTGTCCGCCATGATGGAAAGTGGCTCGATTTTGGAGGGTTTGCATCTTGCCCAGCCTGATTCGCTTCCTCGCCATCCTCGGTGTTCTGGCTGTCGTCGCGTGGGGCGCGATGCTGGCCCTCGTGACTTTTGTCGAGCCGCAGCAGCGTGAAATGACGCAGTCCGTCCCGGCCCAGAAGCTCACCGGCAAGTAGCAGGGCCGAAATGGCGCCGCCCAAACCATCGGCCTTCCGCTTCGCCGAGGCCTTCCTCGACATGATCGCCGCCGAACGCGGGGCCTCGCGCAACACGCTCGACGCCTACAGGGCTGATCTTGCTGATTACCATGGCTTTCTGGCGGCGTGCGGGACGGGGGCGCTGGAGGCCGAAACTGATGTGGTGCGGGGCTATCTGAGGGATCTTGAGGCGCGGGGGTTCCAGCCATCTTCTTCGGCGCGGCGCCTGTCCAGCATCCGGCAATTTCACAAATTCCTCTATCTCGAGGGCCGGCGCGGGGATGATCCGACCGTTGTGCTGGAAGGCCCCCGTCAGGGCCGCCGGCTCCCAAAGGTCTTGAGCGTGGCTGATGTCGATGGGTTGCTGACGGTCGCGGCCGAGGGCGTCGATGATCCGGAGCGCCCCTGGGGCGAGCGGTTGCGCGCGGCGCGCATGGCCTGCCTGCTGGAAGTGCTCTACGCTACAGGGCTTCGCGTCTCCGAGCTTGTCGCCCTGCCGCGAAGCGCCGCTAGGACGAAGGAGCCCCTGCTGGTCATCAAGGGCAAGGGCGGACGGGAGCGGCTCGTGCCCCTGACCGGCCCAGCCAAGGCCGCCATCGCCCGCTACCGCGCTCTGCTGGAAAATCCGCCGGGGGCTGCCAAGGGATCCGCCTCGGCGGGCGCGGGGCCATGGCTCTTTCCGGCCGATAGCGAGAGCGGCCATCTCACCCGTCAGGCTTTCGCGAGGGATCTCAAGGTTGTGGCGGGGGCGGCGGGCATTCCCGACAGCCTCATCAGCCCGCACGTGCTTCGCCACGCTTTCGCCAGCCATCTCCTGCAGAACGGTGCGGATTTGCGGGTGGTGCAGGAGCTTTTGGGCCATGCGGATGTCTCGACCACCCAGATCTATACCCATGTGCTGGACGAGCGGATGAAGGCCATGGTGCGCGATCTTCACCCGCTATCCGATGGTTGAGCGCCGCGAAACTTGACTTCGGGCGGGGGAGACGACAGGGTCCGCCGCTCATTCAAGCCGACATTTCTCCCTGTCGCGTTCAGAGACCCAAGCCCGACATGACGATGCGCAGCTATCTGGATTTCGAAAAGCCCGTCGCCGAACTCGAAGCCAAGGTCGAGGAATTGCGGCAGCTTGGCCAGAAGGGCGACGCCGTCGCCATCGGCGACGAGGTGACGAGGCTCGAGGCGCGCGCCCACAAGGCGTTGGCGGATCTCTACGCCACGCTCACGCCCTGGCAGAAGACGCAGGTCGCTCGCCACGCCCAGCGTCCCCACTTCCAGGACTATGTGAATGGCTTTATCACGGACTTCACCCCTCTCGCCGGCGATCGCAAATTCGCTGAGGACGAGGCTATCGTCGGCGGCTTCGGCCGTTTCCGTGGCCAATCTGTCTGCCTGATTGGGCAGGAAAAGGGCTCGGACACCCAGAGCCGCCTGCGGCACAATTTCGGCATGGCCCGGCCTGAAGGCTATCGCAAGGCCGTGCGGCTCATGGAAATGGCGGACCGGTTCGGCCTGCCCTGCATCGCGCTCGTCGACACCGCTGGCGCCTTCCCCGGCATCGACGCCGAGGAGCGCGGTCAGGCTGAGGCCATCGCCCGCTCGACTGAGGCCTGTCTTGCGCTAGGCGTGCCCAATGTGGCTGTCATCGTGGGCGAGGGTGGGTCTGGCGGCGCTGTGGCGCTCGCGACCGCAAGCCGCGTCCTGATGCTGGAGCATTCCATCTATACCGTGGCTTCTCCCGAGGCCTCGGCTTCGATCCTGTGGCGCGATTCGGCGCGTCGGCAGGAAGCGGCCCAGAACATGAAGATCACCGCGCAGGATCTGCTGCGGTTCGGCATCATCGACACGATCATTCCCGAGCCCGCCGGTGGCGCCCATCGCGATCCCGCCGCGACCATCGAGGCTACGGGCAAGGCGATCCAGAAGTCTTTTGAGGCTTTCCGGGGCCTTACGGCGGACGAGGTCCGCGCCGCCCGCGCCGAGAAGTTTTTGGCGATCGGGCGCAAGCTCTGACCTGAACTTCCGTTCAAGCTGCTCGGATTCCAGACTTTTTCATCCGCAGGCTTTTTCCGGCGACGCTCTCGCCTTTGCAGTAACCTTCGCGTAAGCTTAATTCTGGTAAAGCGTTGTGCAGCCTTTTGGGGCGAGATCGTTTTCGGATTGAGCGTCGATGAGTTTACCAGGATCTCCCTATCACTTCTCGGCGCGCATCGCCGCGCGGATCGCTCTGGCTGGCGCTCTTGTGGGCCTGCTTGGCGCCTGTCAGGAAACCCGGACGACGACGAGCGGGCGGGCCTATGCGCCCATTCCCTCCAATGTCCTTGCCCTGATGAAGGAAAAGGAGACCGACGCCCACAAGCCGATCCTGATTCGCGCCTTCAAGAAGGAAGCGGAACTCGAGATCTGGAAGCAGCGGTCGAACGGCCAGTACACGCTGCTCAAGACCTATCCCATGTGCCGCTGGTCGGGTCAGCTCGGACCCAAGATCAAGGAGGGCGATCGTCAGGTGCCTGAGGGCTTCTACACGATCACGCCGGGCCAGATGAACCCGAACTCGGCTTATTACCTGTCCTTCAACGTCGGCTATCCCAACGCTTATGACCGCGCCCACGGCTATTCGGGCGGCTCCATCATGGTTCACGGCGCCTGTTCGTCGGCGGGTTGCTTCTCCATGACCGATGAGCAGATCGCCGAGATCTACGCCATCGCCCGCGAGGCTTTTGGCGGCGGCCAGCGCGCCATCCAGATGCAGTCCCTGCCGTTCCGCATGACGGCCGAGAATCTCGCCAAGCATCGCTTCGATCCCAACATCAAGTTCTGGAAGGACCTCAAGGAGGGCTCCGACCAGTTCGAGGTCTCGAAACAGGAGACCAAGGTGTCGATCTGCTCGCGCCGCTATGTCTTTGGCGCTACCGCGAGCGACGGCCGCGCCCTCAAGGATGGCCTTGCCGCCTGTCCGCCCATGGATGTCGACCATCAGCTTGCCGCTCAGGTGGCTGAGAAGCAGAAGCAGGATGACGCCAAGGTCGCCGAACTCGTCGCGTCCGGCGTCAAGGCGGTGAAGATCGTCTATGCCGATGGCGGTCAGCATCCCGAATTCGCATACAAGGTCAACGAGTTGAGCCGGCCCGAAGCGATTGAGCAGGGACCGCGCGAAATTGTCATCGACGATAAGGGTCGGCCCCTGACGCCGGTCGCCGTTCAGGTCGCCACGGCAAGGGCCGGCAAGCCCGAGCCCAAGGCCTCGGAGCCTGTCCGCAGCGCCGGGGGCGTCACCTCCGTTCCCGCGTCCAGTCCCGCGCCTGCTCCTGCAGCCTCCGTCACGGCGGAGCAGCCTTTCTACAAGCGCCTGCTCTGGTCTTCCGAGCCGGCGGCGCCCGTGGCTGAGCCGGAGCCCACCGCAAAGCCCGTTCCGCTGCCGCCCAAGCGCCAGGCGACTGTTCCAGCCAATAAGCCCGAGGCTTCCTTGTCGCCGCTGCCCCGCGCCATCACCGGGGCGCCGCCAATGCTCCCGCAGGGCTTCAAGGCCTATGCCGCGCTTGAGCGTTGATCTGACGATGACAAGCCCCTGCAAAATCCCTCCAGACCCTTCTGGAGGGATTTTTCGTTTCAGGGTCGCCCGTGGCGCCGCCTTTGCAGATCTGCTTGCTTTCCAAGGGGCTAGGCCTTGAATAAAATGGCTGGCTCCAGCGCAACTCGGGCGACCCAGATGAAAACAGTCCTGACAGCTTCCCTCGTTTTGGCGCTCAGCGCCGCCGCCCCCGTTGCGGCGAAAGAAGTGCAGATGATCTGCACGAACCAGAAAGTGAGCTATATCGTCAGCTTCGACACCCAGACGAATGTGTTCAAGACCACCAATCCGGCGCTCGGAGGCGACATCAAGGTGAAGCGCGTCCAGGATGACAGCGATGGGGTCCTCGTCTGGACCGCGACAGCGGTGTTTGGCGGCGATCGTGAGATGCTGGCGCTATTCGGCGACGAGAAATGGATGAAATTTTTCTACGGAAACGGCAGCGTCCAGACTGACCCTTGCAAATAGGCTTCATCAACTTCACGTGTGATCCGATTGACAATGGTCGGCAGCTGGTCTTAGCCTTTTGGGGAGTAAGGTAATTCAAGGGGGGCCCATGGCCGCGCTGAGTAAAGAAGATCTGGCGATCATTGTTGGCGACGCTTTTGCGACCAGTCCCGCCGGGCTGGCGGATAAGTTCATCAAGAAGCTCGAACCCAAGCCGCCGTCTGGGCTGACGCGTCTGGGCGCCTATCTGTCGATGTTGATTGCGCTGGGCTCCATTGCGGGCGCGGCTTATCTGTCGCTCTTGGGCGGCGACAAGAACTCCGTCATTCCGATCGCGGGCTTCTCAGCCATCGCGTGCGCCTGGGTGCTCTGGTGCTGCGGGAAGGTTCTGCAGGGCTACAACACCGGCGCAAACCGCATCAACAGCGTGCTGGCGATGATCACGAATTCGCTCATCGGCTCGATTCTGGTGCTCTTTGCGGGCTTCGGTCAGCCAACTCAGTCGATGATCCTTTCGGTTTTCGCAGCCGTCAATGTGATTGCGATCGGCGCCTGGTTCTGGGAGACGACCGACTGCATCGACTAAGGGCGATCCTTATCGTCAGGCTTTGAACGGGCGGTGGACGTTTCTCCACCGCCCGTTTGCTTTTGATATTCATGCATGAATTGCAAAGCTGCCGGGTGCGTGGCACGATTCTTCACGATTCAGCTCCGGGGGCCGTGATGAAGGGATTTTACGACCGGGTCGCTGCGCGCGTCGCACGAACTGGGACCGCGGTTTCGCTTTGCTTTGCCTTGGGCGCTTGCGGTGTATCAAACAAGATCACGTCAGCCTTTGAGCAACCCCTGAACGTCAGCGCGCCAATTCAGACGTCGCCCGGAAACTTCACGGTCTCCGCTGATGACGCTAGCGCCGCCGTCGCCAATGCGGCGGCGCTCCAGCAGGCTAGCGCCGCCTGCGCGACTTTTGGATTGCGAAGCCGCACGGTGGACAGTTCAGCCTCGGTGACGGCTGGAAGGCATTATTTCATTCTGAATTTTCAATGTCAGTGAGCATCTGAAACCTGATCGCTCAGCATTGATCATCCAATCGGCGGGCCATTTCACCGGACGGTGGCTCGCCCCAGCCAAGGAGTCATTCCCTCATGGTGCGCAGAGACGGGAAGTTCATGATTTTGTTCATCATTTGTTTTGTTCTGATCAAGTGGTTCTTTGGTTAGCGCGGACCCCGGCTCATCAGGCTGTTCTGCTGCATAATGTGCTTCCGCCTGGGCCATGGCGAGGAGATGGGCAAGTAACGCAAGATCTGCATGTTTCGCCATGACGCTGAGGCTTCCGCACATTTCAGCGATATAGGCGGCCGTCTGCGAGGATTGCGGCCCTGGCTTGATCGCTGTGGCGGCTTTATGTCGGTTGTTGCTTTTCACATTTTTACTGGCACGCTGGATTGGATCTTTCCCAACAGTGCGCATTATCTTCTCCGCCGGCACTGATATGTAAGTTTATCAAGCGGCAATTTTGGCGTTTCAGAAATATGATTTGCGAATAACTGCATACTGAAAACGAATTTTCGAATTCGAATATTTAGAACACGCATAACCGCGTGAATGTAAATATCTGAATATAAATTAATATATATAAATAATGACATCAATAACATTTTTAAACATAAATATTATCAAAAATATTACAAAATTTCTGAAAAAGCGATCCGCTGATAGTGGGATCTAACCCAACGAACGTTTAGTGTATTCGCGACCAAAATTTCCGTAACATAATTATCGTGTGATAACGCCCTTGCGTGGGCTGGGAGCTCTGCATGATTCCCGAGCTGGCGTTTAACAATCAGGCTTCGACGCCCATAAGAGACTTCAGGCTTGTCAGGGACAGGCTGTCCAGTCTCATGCCAAAACCCACGGAGTTCACCATACTGGGAAACCGGTCGGAATTCGCCTCGTCCAAGGCGGAGCTGAGGCTGAACGACATGACGCTGATCGCCTTGTCTCACACGCCTTACCAGCTAGACCGCAGTGGCTTCGCCCATCCTGAAATCTGGATACCGTTCGCAGGAAACATGACGGCTTCTGATGGCGAATCGGAATTTAAGTATGGCGGGAGCCGAGCTTATTTCTCCACCGCCGAGATACGAAACATCAGGACGACGACGACCAGCGCGCTTGGTGTTCGCTTCAACATGCAGCGGCTGAATGCAGTCCATGCGACGATGGTCGGGGCGTCAAATATCAGGGAGATCCCGGACCATTCGCGCACTTTGGAAATGAACGGGAACGGGGTCAATTTTTCAACGCTGATCAAAAATCTTTTACGCCAGATCGACGAACTACAAATGGATTCAACAGCCTTGGAGAAGCTCGGCATAGACGATTCATTTTATCGTCTGGCGGTGGCGCTGCTTAACCCAGCGCTCTTGCGGGACCCTGAAAGCTCCGGTCGTCAGCGTATTCATTCGCAGCAAGGGATCGCAAAATTATGTGACTATCTTTCCGAAAATCTCAAACAGCCGATATCCCTGACAGATATGGAAAATATCAGCGGCCTCTCCGCGCGCGTTCTCCAATATAGTTTTCAGAAGGCGTTTGGCATGCGGCCGAAACAATGGTTGCAGAAGCAGCGCCTTCACGCCGCGCGTTTCATGCTGCTGAAATGCGAGGCGCCCATCAAAGTCACCTCGCTGGCTTATGAATTCTGCTTTCCCTCACCATCCGTATTCGCGCGCGCTTATCAAGCGGAGTTCGGCGAACTACCGTCAGAAACGCTCGCGAGAAAGAAAGCCTATTATTATTTTTGACGCCTGCTTCAGGCGAGCACACCATGGCAGTGCTTGTATTGCTAATGTGCTGCAAGAAGTCCCTTATTTACGGGCGTTTTAAGCATCCTGTTTCCTGCTGCCTAGGTTTTGCCTAGAATCACCGAAGCAGTTTTGCCTAGAAGTTTGGGCAATTTATGTATATAAAACAGGAACTTAGGAACACTCAAACTAGCATCGTTGCTGCTGAAAACAACCTCTATCATAGCAATAAGGCTGAGTTCGCTTATTCAGATTGTATGTGAATAAGGCGGCGGAGAATGCGGTGGCAGAAAGAGAGGGTGAGAGAGTGTGTGTTGAACACACGCTTTGAAACAGGCGAAAACGTTGAGCCTATCCGCACCCGACTTAACCTTCACTTAGCAGCTTGGGGGTCGGGAAGGCAGAATAGGCAGGAAGAATGAAAGGCAAAGCAAGGAGTTGCTGGGGCGTTTAAGAGGCTCAAGCCCGGGCAGCAATAGGGATGGGCTAGGGTGCTTGCGGGCAGGCTGCGTGGGGGCTAGCAGGCCGCAGGCAGCTGTGGGGCGGGGTGCCACGCACAAATGGCAGTTGGGGGGATGGCTGGGGCTCAGTAACGTTAACAAACCAGAAACCATGCAAGCAGGCTGCCTTAAAAGTAACCATCTGCCCACCGTCAATCTACAGGGAGAAGTGGCACTTTGCTCATTTCTCCATTGCAGAGCTATTGATGCAGGCGGTGAATAGCAGTGCGTGTACAGCTTCGACTAGCACAGGATGAGCTACTGACATTGTCGCACCTCCCCCGAGCTCTCCGTTCAGGGGGCTTTGCATGCTCACGTTGAACACAAACATTTCTGCACTATCGAGCCGCATGGGAAGCATGAACGCATCCCGTGACGCCGCCAAGGCAATGCAGAACCTTTCGACGGGAAAACGCATAAACTCCGCAGCCGATGACATCGCCGGGTTGGCTATCTCCACAA
>CANGOK010000077.1 GCA_947455285.1 Beijerinckiaceae bacterium
CTGAGCCAGCAGTTGTTCGGCCGGTCCTATGTGCTGCCGCCGGGCTCCGCGCCAGACGCCGTCGCCATCCTGCGCAAGGCCTTCGCGGCGACAGTGGCGGATTCGGAGTTTCTGGCCGACGCCGCCAAGGCGCGCGTGTCGATCACGGCGTCATCGGGCGAACGTCTTCAGGAGGTCGTCACCCGCGTCCACGCTGCCCCGAAGGAGGTCGTGGCCCGCGCGCGGCAGATCATCGAGCCCTGATCAGGTGATGATGGCGCTGATCCGGCCGACGCCTTCGATTTCGGCCTCCAGCGTGCCGGGGCCGGGCATGACGACGAGGGGCGTCAGGCTGCCCAGCGTCACGATCTGACCACGGCGCAATCCGCCCACATGGTCCTTCTGGGCGTTGGCCCAGTCGATCATGGGCTGCAGCGGATCGCCCGAGGGATGGCCGCCGCGCCGGTCGATCGTCAGTTCGCCATTCATCCAGAAACGGCACCGCAGGTTGGGCAGGTCGAGGGCGCGGAAATCCCGCGTGCCAGGCCCCACCACATAGCCGACATTGCCGAGATCATCGGCGAGATTCATCGGAAAGGGAGCGCCCTGCATGGGAATGCGCCGCTCAATGAGCTCGATGCCGATCAGATATTCGAACGCGGCGTTCTCGATGTCGGCGCGGGTATAGGGTGTGCGTGGGTTCGGCGGGAGGTCATGGGCGAGCCGCACGGCGATCTCGATCTCGGGGATCATGGGGCGGTCGGAACGCATCGACCAGCTGTCGCCGCTGTTCAGGAAGCCCGAGGCGTACATGGGCGAGGCCACGGGCGTCTTGTCGGGGGCGTAGCCCACCTTCCAGCCGCCGGCCTGCTGTCCAAGGGCGGCCATCATGCCCGCAGATATGGCGTAGGCCTCCTCAAGCGTCTCAGGCGCCTCCTCGAGGTCGACAAGGCCGCGCATGGCGCGCGCTTCGATGAAGGACAGAAGGCTGGTCTCGCTCATGAACGAACCTCGTTGCGGATGTCTGGCAGAAACATGACGAGAATGCCGGCGGCGGGCAAGACGGAGCAGACGGAGTAGACGAAGCTGATGCTCGTCATATCCGCCAGCTTGCCCAGCGCCGCCGCGCCAATGCCGCTGAGGCCGAAGGCGAGCCCGAGGAAAATTCCCGCCACAAGCCCGGTTTTCCCGGGCAAAAGCTCCTGCGCATAGACGAGGATGACCGAGAAGGTCGAGGCGAGGATGAGGCCGATCACGACCACGAGAACGCCGGTCCAGAAGAGGTTGGCGTAGGGCAGGGCGAGGGTGAAGGGCAGGGCGCCCAGCACCGAGCCCCAGAGCACGGCCTTGCGTCCGATTCGGTCGCCGACCGGCCCGCCGAAGAAGGTGCCCGCCGCCACCGAGCCGGTGAAGAGGAACAGGAACATCTGGGCGGTCTTGGTGTCCACCGCGAAGCGGTCGATCATGTAGAACTGGAGAAAGCTCGAAATGCTGGTCGTGTAGAAGCTCTTGGAGAAGCTGAGCACGATCAGAATGCCGATCGAGATGTAGATCTTGCGCTGGGAAAGGCCAAGGTCGCGCACGGGGCGAACGGGGCGCTTGGCGCGCTCCATCTGGCGCTGGGCGTACCAGCCGCCGATGCGGAACAGGATCAGGCCCGCCACGACAGCGCAGACGCCGAACCAGCCGACGGCAGGCAGGCCGAAGGGCAGGATGATGAAGGCCGCCATGAGCGGGCCAATGGCCGAGCCGAAGTTGCCGCCGACCTGAAAGATCGACTGAGCGAGGCCATAGCGTCCGCCAGAGGCCATGCGGGCGATGCGCGAGGATTCCGGGTGAAAGATCGCCGAGCCTGTCCCGATCAGCCCTACGGCGACGAGCAGCATGGCGTAGCTGTGCGCCGAGGCGGCCATCAGCAGGCCCGCGAGGGTGAAGACCATGCCGAAGGCGAGGGAATAAGGCATGGGCTTCTTATCCGCGACAGCCCCGACCACAGGTTGAAGCAGCGAGGCGGTCATCTGCCATGTCAGGGTGATATAGCCGATCTCAGCGAAATCGAGTTCGAAGGCGTCCTTCAGCAGGGGATAGAGCGAAGGCACCAATGCCTGCATCATATCATTGAGAACATGGCAGAAACTGATGGCGAAGAGAACAGGGTAGACGGTCTGGGAGGCCGGCGGCGTAGAGGCTGGGGCGAGGGGCGCCGATGACAGTGGGGCCTGAGCCGAATCTTCTCGCAACATGGGCCTCTCCGCTTATGAAAGGCCGAGATAAACCCTGCACCGGCGCAGGTCAAAGCCGATGGGCGTCATGATTTTCCCCAGTCGGGCCAAAATCGGCGCTTTCCCGCTCCGCCGGGGTTGACCTTTGGGGGCTGGCTGGGGCATATGCCCCTCAGCTTTTTCTGCGGCGGGTCTCCGTCGCCTTATCCAATCGGGGACGACCATGAAGGTCCGTAACTCTCTCAAGTCTCTGCGTGGTCGTCATCGCGACAACCAGCTCGTGCGCCGCAAGGGCCGCGTCTACATCATCAACAAGACCCAGAAGCGCTTCAAGGCTCGTCAGGGCTGATTGAACGTTTCAGTCGCGTTTTGAGCCCCGGCAGGGTCTGCCGGGGCTTTTTGTGCTTCTGTCGCCTTTGACGAAAGGCGCTGGCAGCACTAGGTTTGGCGCATGGGCATCGGTCTTCAATCACTGCTCCGCGCCAGCCTCGTCGCCATGGCGCTCACCGCGCTCTTCGCGCCGCCAGCCATTGCTGCGGGCGAGAGAAAGCCGGACGCATCCGTGAGCGCTCAGGTCAAGCCCGCCGATCCCGAGCAGGGGCGGCGCAAGGTGCTGGACGAGCTTTTCGAGCGCCTCGTCAAGGCGCAGGACGCCACCGAGGCCAAGGGCGTCTCCGGCGCCATCGAGCGGGTCTGGATGCATTCTGGCTCAGACACCGCCGATCTCCTGATGAACCGCGCCATGCAGGCCTTGCAGCGCAAGGATTACGCCCTCTGCCAGGAACTGCTTGGCTCCATCGTCGAGATCGAGCCACAATGGGCTGAGGGCTGGAACAAGCGCGCCACGGTGCGCTACCTCGCCGGCGATCCCATGGGCGCCATGCAGGACATCGCGCAGGTGCTTGCCCTGGAGCCGCGCCATTTCAGCGCCCTTTCCGGCATGGGCTTCATTCTGCAGGCGCGGGGCTTTGACGCTCGGGCGCTCGAAGCCTTCCGCAAGGCGCTGGAGATCAATCCCCGTCACGAGGACATTCGCCGCCTCGTCGACAAGCTGACCCTCGAGGTCGAGGGGCAGGGGATCTGATCCCCCTCAGCTCTCGTTCCCGGTAAAGGCGATCCGCACCATATTCGTCGCGCCCGGCGTCCCGAAGGGCACGCCCGCCACGATGATGATTCGCTCGCCCTCGCGCGACATGCCTTCGCGATTGGCGAATTTGCAGGCGCGCTTCGACATGTCGTCGACATCGTCGGCGTCCTTCGTCACGACGGCATGAACGCCCCAAACGAGCGCCAGCCGCCGGGCTGTCTCGCGCTTTGGCGTCAGGGAGAGGATTGGCGGGGCGGGGCGCTCTCTTGCGATACGCAGGGCGGTTGAGCCTGACGAGGTCCAGGCGCAGATGGCCTTCACATCAAGCGTTTCGGCCACGTCGCGCGCGGCGACCGCGATGGCGTCGGCGCCGGTCTGTTCTGGCGCGCTGCGCTGGGCGTTGATGACGGTCCGATAAATCGAATCCCGCTCCACCTCTTCGGCGATGCGGTTCATCGTGGCGACCGCTTCGATGGGATATTGCCCGGCCGCGCTCTCCGCCGAGAGCATCACGGCGTCTGCGCCCTCGAAGACGGCCGTTGCGACGTCCGACACTTCGGCGCGGGTGGGCACCGGCGAGGTGATCATGGATTCCAGCATCTGCGTCGCCACGACCACGGGCTTGCCGAGGCGGCGCGCCATGCGGGTGATGCGCTTTTGCAGGCCGGGAACCTTTTCCAGCGGCAGCTCAACGCCAAGGTCGCCGCGCGCCACCATCAGCGCGTCGGAAATCTCCATGATCTCTTCAAGCCGCGCGATGGCCTGTGGCTTCTCGATCTTGGCCAGCACCATGGCCCGGCCGCGAACGATCTTCTTCACATCCGCGATGTCGTCGGCGCGTTGCACGAAGGAGACGGCGATCCAGTCGACGCCCTCTTCAAGCGCGGCGTCGAGATCGGAGCGGTCCTTCTCGGTCATGGCGGAGACGGGGATCTCTGTGTCGGGCAGGCTCACGCCCTTGCGGTTGGAGATGCGTCCAGCGACATCCACCACCGCCACGGCGCGTGAGGGGCTCGCCTGCGTGATGTGCAGGCGGATCTTGCCGTCGTCGATCAGCACAGTGTGGCCTGGGGCGAGAGCGCGCAGGATCTCGGGGTGGGGCAGGTGGACGCGCGTGCCGTCGCCGGGAGTCGGGTCATCGTCGAGCACGAAGGTCTGCCCGCTCAAAAGCTCGACGCCGCCATCCTGAAATTGCCCGACGCGCAGCTTCGGCCCCTGCAGGTCGACCAGAATGCCGATTTCATGGCCGTAATGCTGTGACAGCGATCGGATCATGCGGATGCGTTCGCGCATCGCGTCATGGCTCGCATGGCTCATGTTGATGCGGAATACATCGGCTCCGGCCTCGAACAGCCGCCCGAGGGTTTCGCTATCCTGCGATGCGGGGCCAAGGGTGGCGAGAATCTTCACACGGCGCAAACGTCTCATGGCGATAGTCCTCTGGCCGCCTTTCAGCGGAAATCAGCGCGGTTGCTGCGTGGCGTCTGTGAGCTGGACCGTCCAATTTCTGGCGTCCCTGCCCGTGTCGATCTCGAAGAAGCCGGTGCGCTCGAAGCCGCGCACAAGGCAATTCTCGCGTCCTTCGATGTGAAATTCGCGGTCTTTCGTGCACATGTAGGACTTGCCCTTCCATTCTCCACCACGCTCATCCATGGCGTAGATGTAGTAGTACTGGGCAGCCAGATTGCCGCGCAAAAGCACTTCGCAGGCGTTGCTCTTGAGGTTCCACCAGCCTTCGCTGACCCACGTCTTGCCATTCGTGTAGGCGATGGCCACGCTGACGCGGCTGGTTGCGTTGTTGCACAGGCGAAAATCCGCACGCGCCGCCTGCGGCAGGGCCGAAGCAGCCGCAATGGCCAGAATGGGAAGCAATGTGCGGCGGATCGACAGCATGAACCAACGGATCTGATGCGAATCACCAGGATCCGCGAAAAGGCAGAATGCAATCATCGGCCCGGGCGATGTCAAATCTGTGTCACATGCGCACTGATTGACCGGTCTTCCTGAACCGGGGCAAAAAGCACCCATGGATATTCCCGTCGAAGAGATCGAAGGGTCGCTGGAGGCAGGCGTCCTGTTCCTGTGCGATCACGCCTCGAACGGCTTGCCGCCGCGTTATGGGACGCTGGGACTCGATCTCGCCCAGTTCGAGCGTCACATCGCCTATGACATAGGCGCGGCTGCGCTGACGCGCGCCATCGCCGCCCGTTTCGCGGCTCCGGCCGTGCTGACGCGCTACTCGCGATTGCTGATCGATCCTAACCGGGGCGCGGACGATCCCACCCTCGTCATGCGCCTGTCCGATGGGGCCATCATTCCCGGCAACGCCACGGCCGATGCTGACGAGATCGAGGAGCGCCGCCGCAATTTCTGGCAGCCCTACCGGGACGCGGTGCGCGCCCGGCTCGACGCCATGAGCGCCTGCGGGCCCGTTCCGGCGATCGTCTCGCTCCATTCCTTCACGCCGGTCTGGAAGGGCTTCGCCCGGCCTTGGGAGGTGGCGATCCTCTGGGATTCCGACCCGCGCCTCGCTGCGCCCCTGATCGCGGATCTGCGGGCGCTTGGCGTCGCGACGGGCGATAACGAGCCCTATGACGGGGCTCTTGAGGGCGACACGCTCTTTGAGCACGGCACCCGCCGGGGCCTGCCCCATGTGCTGATCGAGTTGCGGCAGGACCTGATCGGCGGGCCAGAAGGGGTGGGCCATTGGGGGGGCGTTCTCGAGCAGGTGCTGCGCCCTGTACTCGCAAGCCCGGGCGCCCATATGATCGATCATTACGTGAGCCGCACCGCGCGGCGAGACAGGGGACAGCGTCCATGACCATCAGCAAAGAAGCCCGCACCGAGCTTGAGGCCGCCGCTTTCCGCAGGCTGGTCGACCATCTGCGCAAGCGCACGGATGTGCAGAACATCGACCTGATGAATCTCGCGGGTTTTTGCCGCAACTGCCTGTCGAAATGGATGAAGGAAGAGTCTGACCAGCACGGTCTCGGCCTCAGCCTCGATGAGACCCGCGAGGCGGTCTACGGGATGCCCTATGACACCTGGAAGCAGCTCTACCAGCGCGAGGCCTCGCCCGATCAGCAAAAGCAATTCGCCTCCGTGATGAGCGACCCGGCCAAGCACGGCTGAGGCCTGAGGGGCATGTTTTCCCCACAATTCTCAATCAGGTTCCGGCGAGGCGTCTTTTCGCGTCGCCGGGCTTGACCCGGGGGCTCGCTGGCCGCATCCAGACGCTTCGCTAAAAGCGGAACTCATGTTTGGACAGGCGCGATGAACAAGCCCGAAATGATCACTGCCGAATCTTCTGACGTGGACGGCGGCCATCTGCGCGCCTTCATCGAGCGCATCGAGCGCCTCGAAGAGGAAAAGCGCACGATCGCCGACGACATCAAGGAGGTCTACGCCGAGGCCAAGGGCAATGGCTTCGACGTGAAGATCATGCGCAAGATCGTTTCGATCCGCCGCATGGATCGCGAGAAGCGGATCGAGGAAGAGACGATCCTCGACCTCTATCTTCAGGCGCTCGGCGAAATCTGAAAAGCCTCACTTCTTCGAGGGCGACGGGATCTGGATCAGTTCCGCGATCTGCTCCTTCGTGAGCGGCGCGGAAATGTACTTCGCCTCGATTGCTGTGCGCATGTTCTGGTCAAGGCCGCGAATTTCATCCGTCTGGACGGCGGCCTTGGGCAGGAACTCGCTCAATGAGCGCTTACCAATGGACTCGGAAACTTTCGCCCAATCCGCATAGGCCTTCACACCCTCGGGCGTGTCGTAGATCCAGTCGATGGTTTCACGATAGGCGTCCATGAAGCGGCGATAGACATCGGGACGCTTCTGCAGGTCCTGAAGGTTCGCTGTCGTGACGCGCGAGGTCTGGCCGCCCATGGCCGTCAAGTCCGATGCTTTCATGATCAGGCGGATGCGCCCGGCCTCCAGCATGTCGACGGCGAAAGGGGCGCCCGACCAGCCCACATCCACCTGCCCGCTCATCACCTGCGTCAGGGTCGCCGGACCGCCGCCCGTGGCGGTGGGCTTGAAGTCAGTATCGAACTGCTTTTTGGCTTCGAGCACCATGATGTGAGACGAGGATCCGGTGTTTGAGAAGGCCACCGTCTTGCCCCTAGCGTCCTCCACCTTGCGGATGGAGGATTCAGTCGGGACATAGAGAAACATGTTGGAGTCCCCGGTGAACGAGGCGCCGATGATCCGCAGCGGCGCGCCTTTCGAAAAGGCCGAGAGCGCTCCGACCGTCCCGACCGCGCAGCCAATGTCCACGCCGCCCGAGACCACCGCCTGCACGGTTTCTGCGCTGCCTTGCGTGTAGAGGACTTCGAGTTCGATCCCGTGCTTTTGGAAGATGCCCTGCTTCATGCCGAGGTCTGGCACTTCGGTCTCACCGACGCCCGGATTGCCAATGGCGAGCTTGATCTTGTCGAGCGCGAGAGCAGGGCTGGCGCCAAGGCTGAGTATTGCGATGGCGAGCGCTGCTGCGCTGGACTTCAATGCGTGACGGCGTGACCCGAACATGACGTTTCCCCGATTTTTCTGCGAGCCATTGTGCGTTGGCGCGCGAAAGAAGTCACGGGGTAAGACGGTTCAGGCCGAGGTTCCCGTCACCTTGCCGAGGATCAGGTTGCCGACGCCCGCCAGAATGAAGACGATGATCAACAGGCCATAGAGCGATGGCATGTCGAAGCGCGAATAGATCTGCATGATCATGAAGCCGAGGCCCTGATTGGACAGCTTCGTCTCGGCGAGAAGCGCAGTGACGGTCGCTGTGCCAAAGCCAAGGCGGATGCCGTTCAGCACGGGCGCGCGCATGGCGGGCAGATAGATTTTCGTCGCCATCTGCCATGAGGTCGCGCGGAAGCTGCGGCCCACGCGGATCAGCACCTTGTCGACCTCGCGCATTCCGCCTGCCGTGGAGAGCGCCACGGTGAAGAAGCAGGAAAGCGCGCCAAGGGCGATCTTGGAGGCGATGCCGACGCCAAACCACATGATCATCACCGGGAAGAAGATGATGCGCGGCGTCGGGGCGAGATAATAAACATAGGGTTCGAAGGCGGCGCCAAGGAAACGGTTCGCGCCCAGAACGATGCCCACCGCTATGCCGAGCCCAGCGCCGATGGCCAGCGAGGCGAAGATCTCCCAGGCCGTGACCTGAAGGTTCACATAGAAGGCCGGCGTGCTGAGCAACTTCCAAATGGCCGCCCAGATCGAGAAGATCGAAGGCACCACGTCGCGGAACAGCAGTCCCGAACGCGACAACGCCTCCCAGCTTCCCGCGAGGACAAGCAGCAGGATGATGCGGATGAGGTTGGTCGAGCGCGCATCGCTTGAGCGGCGCGCGGCGAAGCCCATGGTCGCTGTCGGGTTTTTCACTTGGCCGGTCGCAGCCATTTTTCCACGCGCTCCAGAAGCATGAAGAAGATGACGCTGACGAGGATCACAAAGCCGATGGCGGCGTAGGTGCCGGGAAGATCGTAGCGTTCCGCAAGGTCGTTGATGAGCTGGCCGAGCCCGCCCAGATTGATCAGGAACTCGATGCCCACCACCGAGATGAGCACGAAGGTCCAGCTGAGCCGAATGCCCGAGAAGATGGTCGGCAGGGCGGCCGGAAGCAGGATCATCCGGAACATCTGCGCGTCCGTCATCTTCAGGCTGCGGCCGACATTGATGAGCACGGGCCGCACGCCCAGAAGCCCTTCCGTGGTCTTGATGATGATGGGGGCGAGGCCGGTGATCACCGACATGACGATCACGGTCGTGGGGCTGCGGCCGAACATCACGAGAAACAGCGGAAAGGCCAGCACGAGCGGCGCCGCCGCCATGGCCGCGACCCAGTCGAGCACGGCGCGGCGAAGCGGACGCCAGCGATAGAGCATGGCCCCGAGCGGCACGCCCAGAACGATGACCGCAAGGCAGGAGACCGCCATTTCATAGGCCGTCTCGCGAATGCGCGTAAGGATGTTCTCCTCGACGACGATCCGCTCAAGGCTGAACAGCACCTGGCTCGGCAGGGGCACGACATATTTGTTCACGACGCCGTAGCGCAGCAGCGTCTCGAGCAGCACGAATGCGCCGACCATCGTGGCCACCCCAACCGCAACGGGAAGGGCGCGATGTTGTGAGAGCGGGGCCCTAGCCACGGTTCGAAGCCCTGCGGGCGGACTCAGTGTCGGCCATGCCCCGGCTCGCTTCTTCACGCAGATCAGCCCAGATCTCGGCGACGTAGTGGCCGAAAGCGTCGCTCGACACGACGTCTGAGGTGCGCGGGCGCGGCAGGTCGATATTGACGATGCGCTTCACCTTGCCCGGCCGATAGGTCATGACCACGATGCGGTCAGACAGTTGCACGGCTTCGGTCAGGTTGTGGGTGATGAGCAGGGTGGTCTGGTTCAGGTCCTGCTGGATTTGGGTGATCTTGTCGCCAAGCAGCAGGCGTGTCTGCTCGTCGAGCGCCGCGAAGGGCTCGTCCATGAGCAGGATCTGCGGGCCAGAGACAAGGGTGCGGGCGATCGAGACGCGCTGGCGCATGCCGCCCGAAAGCGCTGATGGCATGAGTTTCTCGAAGCCCTTGAGGCCCACAAGATCAATGAAGTGATGCGCCCGGTCGAGGCGCTCGGACTTGTTCACGCCCTGCAATTCGAGCGGGAAGGCGACATTGTCGATGACATTGCGCCAGGGGAAGGTCGATTCCTCCTGAAACACCATGCCCACGGCCTTGTGTGGCCCCGCGATGCGTTCGCGCTCGATCAGCACATTGCCGGAATATTCATCGAGCAGGCCACCGATGATGTTGAATAGGGTGGACTTGCCGCAGCCCGAGGGGCCGATCACCGAGACGAATTCGCCGGGCTTCACATCGAAGGAGACATGGTCGACGGCGGTGACGGCGCCGGGGCCTTCGCCAAACTGCTTGAACACATTGTCGATGACGAGTTGAGGCTGGCCGCTCGTGGCGCCCGTCGCGGCTGTGGAGGCGAGTGTCATGTCACGGCGTCTTTCGCAAACCCGAGGTCGAAGCGCATCATGGCCTTCTGCGGGAAAGCTGCAAGCTGTTTCACGCTTTCCATCCCTGCATTATCTTAGAGGTCTATTGACCGGGGCGGAGGATTAGCTCTCCCCCGATGCTGCGTCAATCAGGCGTGGCGCGACTTGCCGTAGATGTGATCGTCAATCCTGCCGTTTCGCCAGGGTGGTCATGTCGCGCGCCGTCACGGCGACGACCGCCTTTCCGGTGAAGGAGCCTGTGGACAAAGCGGCGCCGGTCTTGTTGAAGCCGCCCGCCACGGGCGTCGGCTGGGCGAAGATCGTTCGGGTGATCTCCGCGCGGGTGGCGCCGGAATGGGCCTTGGCGGGCGCGGGCAGCTGCGCCACCGACACCGTCTTGATGAGCGCAGTCAGGGTCGAGCGGTCGACCTTGGCGGCGACGAGGTCGCGGGCCGGGGCGCGAACGACGGGGCGCGGCGGGACGGGGAGCGGCCGCGCGACGGGCGTAGGCGCTTCATGAACCGGCGCATAGGCGAGGGCTGGGGCAGGGACAGGCGCCGCAGTCGTGCCCGTGATGACGGGAGGCAGGTCTGCGGGACGCGCGATGCGGGTCGGCTCCTCTGCGCCGCGCAATTCAGCGATGCGCGGCGCAGCCGGCCGCAGTTCTGTCGGGCGTGAGGGCGGAAGGGGCGCGTTGAACGCGAGCTGAGCGACCAGCGGCGAGTCGGGCCGGCGCGGCGGGATCGGCGCGTCGACGGCGCGCGGGTCGAAGGCTGTCGCCGCCAGGCTCGGGCGAATGGGAGGCAGGGGCGCGTTAGACAGGAAGGCTGTCTGAACGGGCGCGGGCTTGAACGCCGCTGGCGCCGGCGCAGCGACAGGCGCAGGCGTGGGGGCGGCATAGGTCTCCCCGCGCGGCAGATTGCGCTCAGCCTGCCGGATGACAGGCGAGCGATTGGCCTCGGCGAGGAAATAGCTCGCCGTGCTGTTCTCATCATAGGTGATCGCGGCCACTTGCGTCTTTGGCTGGTTGCGGCTCTCCGCATAGGTCGCCACCCGCGAGCGCGGTCCGCCGCGTGGCGCGCGCGTCGCTGTCTCCTCTTCGTCGCCCCCGCCAAAGAGCGAGGCGAAGAAGCCCTTGGACTGAACCTGAGCCACCGTGGGCAAGGAGCCCCCGCCACGAGACTCGATCTCGGCGCGCGCTTCTTCATAGCGTGTGAGGGGCTGGCCGCTTGGCGGCAGATGCACAGTCTTGCCGTCTGGGAACAGATGCGCGAGCTGCTCGTAGCTCATGCGCGGCCATGCGCGAACGCTGCCGACGTCGAGATGCACGAAGGGGCTGCCTGCGGTGGGATAATAGCCGACGCCGCCCCTCTGCAGCCGCATGGCTATTTCGCGCACGCGCGACATGGGAACGTCGAGATAATGCATGTCCATCGCCTTCCCGAGCATATGCTGGGAAAATTCCGCGACAGCTTTCGAGCGGCGGCGCAGCATGGCGTTGGTCTGGGGCGAACGATAGGCTGAGACGATGTGGATCGGCTCCTGCGAGCCGGATTCGCGATAGGTCTCCCAGACCACGTCGAACAGGCGGGGGTCCATCTTGATGGTTTCGTCATTGCGCCAATCGCGCAGGAAATGGTTCAGCTTTTCGAGGACCGAATAATCATACTGCCCGTTAACGCGGAATGTCGCCTGAATGCTATCGCCCGAATGGGTATGGTAGAGGCGGATGGTGCGGGTGTCGCCATTGGCTATCGCGTTTTGGGTCTTTGTAGGCGTCATCGCCGCAGCCAAAAGCGCCAGCGCGCCGGTCATCGCATATTTGCCAGCGATCCGGACCTTTGGGTTACGCAGTTTCAGCAACGGACTACTCGCGTTTCGCGTGAACTCAGACAGACCCAAAGAGGGACGAGCCAAGCAACA
>CANGOK010000078.1 GCA_947455285.1 Beijerinckiaceae bacterium
GATCATCATTATCAGCTAGCGATCTCGCTGGCCGGCGCCGACTTGTCCCCATGCAAGCAGCAACCGAGCCAGCGAGGCTCGGGGAAGACATGTCTTTACGCCTTTACAACACGCTGACCCGCTCGAAGGAGACATTCGTCCCCATCGATCCCGCGCATGTGCGCATGTATGTCTGCGGCCCTACGGTCTATGACCTCGCCCATATCGGCAACGCCCGCCCCATTATCGTCTTCGACGTGCTCTACCGCCTCTTGCGCGAGGTCTATGGGCGCGATGGCGTCGCTTATGTGCGCAACATCACGGACGTCGACGACAAGATCAACGCGCGCGCCGCCGAGCGCGGGATCACCATTCGCGAGCTGACCGAAGAGACCAACCGGGTGTTTCAGGGCGATGTGAAGGCGCTCGGCTGTCTTGATCCGGACGTGCAGCCGCGCGCGACCGAACATATCGAAGAGATGGTCGAGCTGATCGAGCGCCTCGTCGCCAAAGGCTTTGCTTACGTGGCCGAGGAGCACGTTCTCTTCTCGCCCGCCGCCATGGACGCCGGCAAGGGCGGCTGGCCGCGCTATGGCGCGCTCGCCAATCGCTCGCTGGACGAGATGATCGCAGGCGCCCGCGTCGATGTGGCGCCCTACAAGCGCGACGCCACCGACTTCGTTTTGTGGAAGCCCTCGAAGGAGGGCGAGCCCGGCTGGCCCTCGCCCTGCGGCATCGCCAGCAATGGGCGCCCCGGCTGGCATATCGAATGTTCCGCCATGTCATGGCGCAGGCTGATCCGCGACTTCGCCGGCAAGATCACCTGCGATCCCGCGAACGCCAATGTCTTCGACATTCACGGCGGCGGCATTGATCTCGTGTTCCCTCATCACGAAAACGAAATCGCCCAGTCCTGCTGCGCGCTCGACACGCCGCGCATGGCCAATGTGTGGATGCACAACGGATTCCTGCAGGTCGAGGGCGAGAAGATGTCGAAGAGCCTCGGCAATTTCGTCACCATCAACGAGCTGCTGCACACCAGTAATTTCGGCGGTCGCAAATGGGCCGGCGAGGTTCTGCGTCTCGCCATGCTGCGCACCCATTATCGTCAGCCGATCGATTGGACGGCGAAGGCGCTGGAGGAGGCGGAGAAGACGCTCGACCGCTGGTATGCGGCGATTGAAAGCGTTCCTGCTGACGATGGAACCGAGCCCGCGCCCCCCTTCATGGCCGCTTTGCAGGATGATCTCAACACGCCCGGCGCCATCGCTGAACTCTTCAACATGGCGAGCGAAAATCCAGCTCAGGCCCGGGCCAGCGCAAGGCTGCTCGGTCTGTTGCAGATGACGCCCGCTGAATGGAAGAGCCTGCGCGAAGCGGATCTCGCCATCTCGCCTGAAGCCATCGAAGAACTGATCGCGGCGCGCCTCGCCGCGCGGGCCGCGAAGAACTGGGCGGAATCTGATCGCATTCGCGATGAACTCGCCGCCAAGGGCGTCGCCCTCAAGGATGCGAAAGACCCCGCGACCGGCGAGCTGCGCACCACATGGGAGGCCAAGCGATGAAAGCTTCTCTGCGTCCCTATCTGCCCTCCGAGGCCCCTCTGCTCGCGCTGATCTTTCAAGAGAGCATCGAGACCCTTGCCGAGGATGATTACGATCCCGACCAGCGCGCCGCGTGGGCTTCCATCGCTGACGATGTCGGCGCATTCGCCAAGCGCCTTGCGGGCGGCCTCACAATCGTCGCGCTCGCCGATGGTTCGCCCGTGGGCTTCGCCAGTCTCGCAGGCGCCGACAAGCTCGATCTTCTTTATGTGCATCCTGATTATGCGGGGCAGGGCATCGGCTCCATGCTCGCCGATGCGCTTGAAAAGCTTGCAGGCGCACGGGGCGCGGCGCAACTCACAAGCGACGCCAGCGACAACGCCGTGCCCTTCTTCCAGAAGCGCGGCTATGAGCCCCAATCGCGCAATAGCGTGATCGTCGGCGATGAATGGCTTGCCAACACCACCATGCGCAAGACGCTTGGCGCGAAGGGCGACGCCTCATGAGCTTCTTTTCGTTTCTTCATGCCGGCGCCGCGTCGCCAAGGTCTTACTGACATGCGTGAACGTCTCTATCTCTTCGACACCACGCTGCGCGATGGCGCGCAGACCACCGGCGTTGATTTCTCGCTTGAGGACAAGCGCAAGATCGCGCGCATGCTAGATGAGCTTGGCCTCGATTATGTCGAGGGCGGCTATCCCGGCGCCAATCCGCTCGACACGGAATTCTTCCGCAAGAAGGCGACCTCGAAAGCCCGTTTCGCCGCCTTCGGCATGACGAAGCGCGCAGGCCGTTCAGCCGCTAATGATCCAGGAGTCGCGGGGCTTCTTGAAGCTGATGCTGACGTCGTCACCTTCGTCGCCAAGAGCTGGGACTATCAGGTCCATGTGGCGCTCGGCTGCACGCTTGATGAAAACCTCGATGGCATTGCGGATTCCATCAAGCTGGTGCGCCAGCACGGGCGCGAAGCCATTCTCGATTGCGAACATTTCTTCGATGGCTACAAGGCCAATCCAGACTATGCCTTGCAATGCGCCCGCACCGCTCATGAGTCCGGCGCGCGCTGGATCGTTTTGTGCGACACCAATGGCGGCACTCTGCCCCATGAGATCGAGCGCATCGTGCGCGAAGTCGCGCAGCATGTGCCGGGTTCCCATCTTGGCATTCACGCCCATAACGACACCGAGAACGCGGTCGCCAATTCGCTCGCGGCGGTGCAGGCTGGCGCACGGCACATTCAAGGCACGCTGAATGGATTGGGCGAGCGTTGCGGCAACGCCAACCTCACCTCGCTGATTCCAACATTATTGCTCAAGAGCGATTATGCTGATCATTTCGAGATCGGCGTCTCCAAGGAGAAGCTCTCGGGCCTTACGAAAATCAGCCATACGCTCGACGAATTGCTCAATCAGGCGCCTGATCGACATGCGCCCTATGTGGGCGGCTCGGCCTTCGCCACCAAGGCGGGCATTCATGCCTCCGCAGTGCTGAAGGACCCGCGCACTTATGAGCACATTGATCCTACTCTCGTGGGGAACGAGCGCAAGGTTCTCGTTTCCGATCAGGCGGGCAAGTCGAACATTCTGGCGGAGCTTGAGCGCATCGGCGTCAAAGTCGCCAAGGATGACCCGCGCGTCGGACGTCTGCTCGATGAGGTGAAGGAGAAGGAGGCGCTTGGCTACGCCTATGAGGGCGCCGACGCTTCCTTCGAATTGCTTGCGCGCCGCATCCTCGGCCAGACGCCTGATTATTTCGAGGTCGAGCGGTTCCGCGTCAATGTGGAGCGCCGCCACAATGCGCAGGGCGAATTGACCACGGTTTCAGAAGCCATCGTGAAGGTGCTGGTCGATGGCGAGGAATTCATCTCCGCCGCCGAAGGCAATGGCCCTGTGAATGCGCTCGATCTCGCCTTGCGCAAGGATCTTGGAAAATACCAGCGCTACATCAGCGATCTCGAATTGCTCGATTACCGCGTGCGCGTCTTTCAGGGCGGCACAGACGCGGTGACGCGCGTGCTGATCGAATTCGGCGATGAGACGGGAACCCGCTGGTCCACGGTCGGCGTCTCCGCCAATATCATCGACGCCTCGTTCCAGGCGCTGACGGACGCCATCGTCTACAAGCTCTTCAAGGCGGGGGCGTGAGCCAAAAGAAAACCCCTCCCGTTGGGGAGGGGTGAGCCTTGCTCGTCGGGCCGAAGCCCTCTTAGCGAAACCGTCTGGTCATTCAACCAGCGTCAGGCGCTTGTCCTTGCACAGGTTGAAGCCTGCGACTTCGAGAACCGACTCGTCGTCGAAATAGCCCGAGACATCGAACACGCAGCCGGCTTTGGCGGGCATCTTGGCGTTCAGCTTGGCGCCGGGGCCCAGATCCTTGGCCAGCACGATGTCCTCAGAGCCCTTGGCCTTGCCCTTGATGGTGAGTTCGAGGAGGGTCGCCTCGCGGCGGTTGTCCACCAGCACGTCGGCGGTCGCCTGCTTGGCGGCGGGCTTCGCCTTGGCGGGGGCGGCTTGTTGGGCTGAAGCGGCTACGCAGCTGGACAGAACTGTCGCCGCAACGGCGACGATACGCACGAGTTTCATGATGGCCTCCTTTAACTCTTCATTAACTTAAGAGTATCCGGCCAGAAGATGCAAATCGGGCTTTCACTTTCTCACAGGCGATTATCGAGTGGCTGCTCCGGCGCGACATCCCGGGCGGCCATTTCCGCTGCTTTTTTGAGCATTGGCACGATGTCTTCGATTTTTTCGCTCACCATGTAGTGGACCTCGGTGTCCTGCCGGATAAATCCGCTGTCGCGCATATGGGCGAAAAGGGCGAGGAGCGGCCGCCAGAAGCCGCAGACGTCAGCGATCAGCACCGGCTTACGGTGACGCCCAAGCTGAACCCAGGTGAGCTGCTCGACCAGTTCCTCAAGGGTGCCGACCCCGCCCGGCAGGGCCACGAAAGCGTCCGCGCGCTCGAACATCAAGCGCTTGCGCGTGTGCATGTCGGGCACGACCACGAGATCTTGAGCCTCGCGCAGCATGAGTTCGCGCTTCTCCAGAAAGTCTGGAATGATCCCGGTGACGCGTCCGCCCGCTTCCAGAACCGAGCGAGCGACGATCCCCATGAGCCCGTTCGCGCCCCCGCCATAGACAAGCCCAAGGTCGGCCGCCGCAAGGGCTTGACCCAAAGCCTTGGCGGCCGCCGCGTAGCGCGGATCATCGCCGGACGCCGAACCGCAGTAAACGCATACATTCCGCAAACGAGAGTTCGTCATAACATCGTCCTGTTTTCAGCTTTAGCCTCGCCTTGTGTCGCAAGGTGGCGGTCTGGCCCATTTGCGGCTAGGTTAGCACAGTGATTTTGAAAGGCGCGGCGTAATGTCGGGTTCGCGGATCCTCCTTCTGGCGGCGGCGGTCACGGGCGTTGTTTCGGTGGCGGTCGTCGGCTGGCGCGCGATCGAACGGCCTCCGACCGCGATCCTGCGCGCGCCCACGCCCGCAGCTGCGCCTGCCGTCGTTGAGCCCAAGGTTGTCCAAGAGCCTGCACTTCCCAAGGTTCCCGAGCCTCCGGAGGCTCCCAAGCCGGTAGAAGCCGCAGTTGAGCCGCCCGTCTCGGCTCCTGCGCAGGTCCAGCCGAGCTTTGACATCGTTCGTGTGGAGCCCACTGGCGATACGGTGATCGCCGGTCGGGGCGCCGCTCGCTCGCGCGTGGTGCTGAGCGAGGGACCGCGCGTTCTGGCCGAAACTGATTCGGACGGCGAGGGGCAGTTCGTGCTCATCCCGCCCGCGTTCCGGCCTGGCGATCATCTTCTCAATCTGCGGGTGGGCGAAGGCGCGCAGGAGGCTCTGACGAGCCTCGTCGTCTCCGTGCCGAGCCGCTCCTCTGACAAGACGCTCGCCACCGTGATCGAGCCTGACAAGCCGACGCGGGTGCTCACCGATGGCGGCTACAAGCCCCAGCTCCCGCCGGGCGCCGTGACCGTGCGCACCGTCGAGGCGGGGGAAGACGGCGCCTTTTTCGCCTCGGGCCTTGGCCCGCCGGGCGGCGCCGTACGGCTTTACCTTAACGAGGCTTTCGTGGCCGATGTGCGCACCGCGCCTGATGGCGGCTGGACCTTGCGGGTGGAGAAGGGCATGTCGCCCGGCCATTATGAGGTGCGGGCCGATCTCGTGGAGGAGAGCGGTAAAGTGGTCGCCCGCGCGCAGGCGCCCTTCGACTATCCGCGGCAGGAAGCGGGGCGGTATGCGTCCCCGGTCGAGCCCCCGTCCACGGCCGCAGCCCCGATCGTTCCGCCCCAAGCCGCGCCCGAACCGTCTGCGCCGCCCGCGCCCGGCGTCGCCGTGGTGCCGGAGATACAGTCGGTTAAGGTGGTGCGTGGCGACAGCCTGTGGCGCATCAGCCAGCGCGTGCTGGGACAGGGGCTGCGCTACACGCAGATCTATGAGGCGAATTCCGCCCAGATTCGCGATCCAAATCGCATCTTCCCTGGCCAAGTGCTTGTCACCCCACAACCTGCGGGTCGATAGCAGCCTGTGAGTCCTGGGCCTCGCAAGGGTGTGTTTTCCCGCGCGTGGGCGTATATGGGCGGGTCTGTCCAGATTCTTCGGCTCCATCAGAAAGTCCTCATGACGGATCAAACGCACCCGCACGCCAGCGCAAAACCCGCCCCAGCCCAGCAGAAAGCTGAAACCTCGCTGGTGCGCACGGTCGTCCATCTGTGGCCCTATGTCTGGCCGAAAGATCGACCCGACCTGCATCTGCGCGCCGTGGGCGCGCTTGCGCTGCTTTTCATCGCGAAATTCGTCACCATCGCGGTGCCCTTCTCCTTCAAATGGGCGACCGACGCGCTCACCGAAAAGGGCGTGGACAATCCCGAACTCATGACCGTGCTCGCCGGTCCCGTGGCGCTGACGATCCTCTACGGGGTCCTGCGCGCCTTCATGCAGCTCTTCACGCAGGGGCGCGACGCGCTCTTCGCCGCCGTCTCCATGAACGCAGTCCGGCGTCTGGCGGATGAGGTCTTCGTGCATCTGCATCGCCTGTCCCTGCGCTTCCATCTCGAGCGCAAGACCGGCGGCCTGACCCGCGTGCTGGAGCGCGGACGCACGGCGATCGAACAGATCGTGCGCCTGAGCATGCTGACGGGCATTCCGACGCTCGTGGAGTTCGTCCTCATTCTGGGCGTCATGTTCTACCAGTTCGACTGGCGTTATTCGCTCGTCATCACGGTCATGATCATCTGCTACCTCTGGTTCACCACAACGGCGACCAACTGGCGCATGTCGATCCGCCGCTCCATGAACGAGAGCGACACCGACGCCAACACCAAGGCCATCGACAGTCTGCTCAACTACGAGACGGTGAAATATTTCGGCGCGGAGAAGCGCGAGGCCGCTCGTTACGACAAGGCGATGGAGCGTTATGAGCGGCTGTCCATCGGCAGCTATGTCTCGCTGGCGGTGCTGAACTCGGGGCAGGGGGTGATCTTCACGATTGGCCTGACGCTGGTGATGCTGATGTGCATCTCGGGCATTCACAATGGCACGAACACCATCGGCGATTTCGTCCTCGTCAACGCCATGATGATCCAGCTCTACCAGCCCCTGAACTTCATGGGCATGCTGTATCGCGAGGTGAAGCAGGCGGTGATCGACATCGAGACGATGTTCCAGCTTCTGAACGAACATCCCGAGATCGAGGACAAGCCCGGCGCTCCCGCGCTGAAGGTCGATCCGGGCACGTTGCGCTTTGAAGATGTCCATTTCGCCTATGATCCGGCGCGCCAGATCCTGAAGGGCGTGAGCTTCGAGGTTCCTGCGGGGCGCACGGTCGCCATCGTCGGCCCCTCCGGCGCTGGCAAGTCCACGATCTCGCGCCTGCTGTTCCGCTTCTATGAGCCGCAGAAGGGCCGCATCGCCATCGATGGGCAGGATATCGCATTCGTCCAGCAGCGCAGCCTGCGCGAGGTCATCGGCATGGTGCCGCAGGATACGGTGCTCTTCAACGACACCATCGCCTACAACATCCGCTACGGTCGATGGGAGGCGAGCGAAGCGGAGGTTGAAGAGGCGGCTGCTCTCGCTCAGATCGACAATTTCATCCGCACGGTGCCTGGCGGCTACAATGCGCAGGTCGGCGAGCGCGGGTTGAAGCTCTCTGGAGGCGAGAAGCAGCGCGTCGCCATCGCCCGCACCATCCTCAAGGGCCCGCCGATCCTCGTGCTCGACGAGGCCACCTCCGCGCTCGACAGTTTCACCGAGCGCGAAATCCAGATCGCGCTCGACCGTGTGTCGCGCGGACGCACGACGCTGGTGATCGCACATCGCCTGTCCACCGTGGTCAACGCCGACGAGATCATCGTGCTCGATCAGGGCGTGATCGTTGAGCGGGGCCGGCATGAGGACTTGCTGGCGAAGGGTGGCGTCTACGCCGCCATGTGGAACCGTCAGCGCGAGGTCGACGCCGCTCAGGAAGCGATCCGCCGCGCCGCCGAGGAAGAGGGCGTTAGCGTAAAGGTGAATATCGGCGCGTGAGGCCCACGCCCCAAACGCCGTGACTTTTCATTGTTGAGATGGCACATAACCCGCAGCAGAAATTGAGGCTCCCCGGATGTCTATGCTTGATTCCGTCAGTAAGCAGCTCGTGCCGATCCACCCCGCAGGCTATCCTTTCATCCTGGCGTTCGCGGTCGGCTCGCTGATCCTGCACTGGGTCTGGCCGCCACTGGGCTGGATCGGGGCGCTTTTGACGGTCTGGTGCGCCTATTTCTTCCGCGACCCGCCGCGCGTCACGCCCCTGCGTGACGGGCTCGTGGTCTCGCCCGCCGATGGCTATGTCTGCTCGGTCGGCCGCTTCGTTCCCCCGCCGGAGCTCGAGCTGGGCGATGAGCCCATGCAGCGTGTCTCGGTCTTCATGTCGGTTTTTGATTGCCACGTGAACCGCGCGCCCGTGAACGGCCGCATCACCCGCATCGCCTACAAGCCCGGCCTCTTCGTCAATGCCGATCTCGACAAGGCGAGCGAGGACAACGAGCGCAATGGCTTTGTCTTCGACACCACCGATGGACGCTTCGGCGCAGTGCAGATCGCCGGACTCATCGCCCGTCGTATCGTCTGCTTTTCGCGTGAGGGCGAGAACGTCTCGGTTGGCGATCGCATCGGCCTGATCCGTTTCGGCTCGCGCGTCGACGTCTACATGCCCGATTCAGCTGTTCCGCTGGTTGGGCTTGGCTCGAAGGCCATCGCGGGCGAAACCATCCTTGCCGACACCCGCATGAGCGAAGCTGACCGCAGCTACAAGCTGGGCTGAGGCCCTATTGCGCCGCAGGGAGATTGCGCGAGATGGAAAACAACGCATCGCATGCCCGTGATCGCGTCATCCCGCATCGCAACCGCCTGCGGCGGTTTCAGCGCATTCCCATGCGTTTCGTCATACCGAACCTCGTTACGCTGCTGGCGATCTGCCTCGGCCTCACGGGCGTTCGCTTCGCAATCGAGGGACATTTCGATTTCGCGGTTTACGCCATCATCGTCGCAGCCATTCTCGACGGGCTTGATGGGCGCATCGCGCGCGCGCTCAAAGGCACGAGCCGCTTTGGCGCCGAACTCGATTCGCTCGCCGATTTCGTCGATTTCGGCGTCGCGCCCGCGCTTGTTCTGTATTTGTGGTCGTTGCACGAGCATCGCAGCTTGGGCTGGTTCGCGGCGCTCATCTTCACCATTGCAGGCGCGCTGCGCCTCGCGCGTTTTAACGTGATGATCGATGATCCCAACAAGCCGGTATGGTCGGCGAATTTCTTCGTCGGCATGCCCGCGCCCGCCGGGGCGATCATGGTCATGTTGCCGCTCTATCTGCATTTCGGTCTCGATATGGCCAATGATCATGCCTATGTTCCGTTCGAGATCGTCTATGTGCTCTTCATTGCGTTCCTGATGGCGAGCCGCATTCCGCATTTCTCGGGCAAGCGCATTGGTCGCGTGCCGCGCGAATGGTTCATCCCGGTATTGCTGGGAACAATCGCGACCCTGCTGCTCATCGTCACCTATACGATGCAGATGCTGATCGTGCTTAGTCTGGCCTATCTGGCGCTGATTCCGCTCTCTGTGCGCCGTTTTCTGGCCTACCAGCATGCCGATGATGTCGCTGCGGCGCATGTGGAGGAGGGGGGAGAAGCCCCATCCACCCCAACGTCAAGCGCCCACTGAGCGTCAAAAGCCCCGTCCGCCTCACCAATTGGTGGGAAATCGGTCACTTCCTTCGGCCAGTCCCATTTGGGGCTGTTCACAAATCAGCGTTTCTCCATTAGGGTCCGCCGCATTCTGCGGCTTTGGCCGTCCGAGGCTTGCCGCAAGCCGCAACCAAACGAGATCAAATGTCGAAAGAAGAACTGCTCGAATTCCCGGGCGTGGTCACCGAACTGTTGCCGAACGCGACATTCCGGGTCAAGCTTGAGAACGAACACGAGATCATCGCCCACACAGCCGGCAAGATGCGCAAGAACCGCATCCGCGTCCTGACAGGCGACCGTGTGCTTGTCGAGATGACGCCCTATGATCTGTCCAAGGGCCGCATCACCTATCGCTTCAAGTAATTTTTCGCGTCCCGCGTTTGAGGGGGTTCGTTCTTGACCATGGAAGCAGCGACCCGGCCCCCGCTCGTTCTCGCCTCAAGCTCCCCTCGGCGTCTCGCCCTGTTGCAGCAGATCGGCCTTGAGCCTGACGCGCTGATCCCTGCCGATGTGGACGAGACCCCAAAGCGCATGGAGCTGCCGCGGTCGCTTGCTGCAAGGCTCGCAAGCGAAAAGGCCAAGACCGCGAGGCTCATCGCGCAAACGCGTCCCGAGAGCGCCGACGCCTATCTTATCGCCGCCGATACCGTCGTTTGCGTTGGGCGACGCGCCCTGCCCAAATGCGAGGTGGCTGAAGAGGCGGAGGATTGCCTGCGCTTGCTTTCGGGTCGCGCGCATCGTGTCTACACGGCCGTCAGCCTGATCACGCCCAAGGGGGCCGAGCGTCGCAAGCTCGTGGAGACGAGGGTGCGCTTCAAGCGCCTCAGCGCAGGTGAGATCGAGGCCTATGTCGCCTCGGGCGAATGGCGCGGCAAGGCTGGCGGTTACGCCATTCAGGGCCTTGCAGGCGTCTTCCCTGTCAAACTGATCGGTTCCTATTCCAGTGTCGTCGGCCTGCCGCTTCAGGAGGTCATGGCGCTGCTCGTGGGCGAGGGCTATCCCGCGCTGGCAGGCTGGGGCGCCACTCCGTGACCTCGCGCGCCGCGCCCGACCCCGCTAATGACAATCGCGATCAGGAGCCGGCGCCCAAGGCCGCGCCCTGCGTGATCTGCAGCAAGCCTCAGACCGCCGCCAACAGCCCTTTCTGCTCCCCGCGCTGCGCCGACATCGACCTTGGCCGCTGGCTCAGCGGCTCCTACGCCATTCCCGTCGTCAACGATGATGACGACGAGGACGGCCTGTCGTCGCCAGGCGAAGGTTAGGCTTCCGGCGTTTTCCTCTGGACGAGCTCCGGCTCCGCCTCTAGCCTTCCTGAAAAATCGGGGGGAGACACAATTGGCGGCATCCACCAAGTGCGCCGCTGGCGGCGCTGGTTCGTCCAAAGCGCAATGCGGCGCACAAGATGCGACCGAAGATAGCCTGCGCCTCTATCGGACGATGCTGCTCATTCGCCATTTCGAGGAATCCGTGCGTCGTCTTGCGGCGGCTGGCGAGACGCCCGGCCTTGTTCATTTGTGCTCGGGGCAGGAGGCGACCAATGTGGGCGTTGTGCTCGCGCTCCGCGAGGGCGATTATATCGCCAGCCACCATCGTGGCCATGGCCATTGCATCGCTAAGGGCGCGCCCATTGATCTTTTGCTTGCCGAGATTCTGGGCAAGGCGCCGGGCATTTGTGGCGGACGCAGCGGCTCCATGCATGTTGTCGATCTCCCGCGCGGCAATCTGGGAACCAATGGCATCGTGGGCGGCGGCATTCCGCTTGCCGCAGGGGCGGCGCTGGCTGCGCGGGCGCGGGGTACGGGCGAGGTGGCGGTTTGCTTCTTCGGCGACGGGGCGCTGAACCAGGGCCTTCTGCATGAATGCATGAACATGGCCGCCATCTGGAATTTGCCGGTCATCTTCGTCTGCGAGAACAATGGTTATGGCGAATTCACCGCCATGGAGGATGTGACGGCGGGCCCCAGCGTCAATGCGCGCGGTGAAGTTTTCGGCATTCCCTCCATCGCGGTGGATGGCATGAATGTTCGGGCGGTGCGGTCCGCCACCCTCGCAGCTGCGGCGCGGGCGCGGGTTGGCGAAGGGCCATCCTTTCTTGTCTGCAACACATGGCGCTATGGCGGCCACCACGCAGGCGACAAGCAGGACTACAAGGACAATGACGAGACCAAGCGCTGGGAGGCGCTCGATCCGCTCATCACCTTCGCGCACACCCTCATGGCCGAGAAGCGCGCAAGCCGCGATGACCTCGCCGCCATCGAAGCTGAGGTCGCCGGGCAGGTGAAGGCGGCCGTGGCCTTCGCCCGCGCCGCCCCGCAACCTGCGCTTGAGGCCTTGGAGGCCCACGTCCATGGCTGAGATGATCACTTTTCGCGATGGCGTCCTGGAAGCCCTGTTCGAGGAAATGCGCGTCGATCCCACA
>CANGOK010000079.1 GCA_947455285.1 Beijerinckiaceae bacterium
TCACGGGCGATGCGCCGGTGCGCAAGGGGCGGGTGCAGCTTGACCTTCCGCCATTGGTGGAGAATGGCAACACGGTGCCGATGACCGTGACGGTCGACAGTCCTATGACCGCGCGCGATCACGTCACCGCGATCCATGTGCTGAACGAAAAGAACCCGCAGCCCTATGTTGCGACGGTCCATCTCGATCATCGCGCCGGAAAGGCGACTTTCTCGACGCGCATCAAGCTTGGCGACACGCAGCACGTGATTGGCCTCGCAAAGATGAGCGACGGCTCCTTCTGGATCGGCGAACAGGAAGTCATCGTCACCATCGCCGCCTGCCTGGAGACTTTCTGATGGCCCGCGCCCTCATCAATGTTCCCAAGACAGCTAAGGTCGGCGACGTCATCGAGATCAAGACGCTGGTGTCCCATCCCATGGAGACGGGCTATCGCGTGGGTCTCGGCGGCGAATTGCTTCCGCGCGACATCATCCAGACCTTCATATGCACTTTTAATGGAGCGGAGTTTTACCGAGCCGAGTTTTCACCTGCAGTGGCGGCCAATCCCTATTTCTCGTTTCATATGCTGGCGAGTGAATCGGGCGTGCTGGAGTTCCGCTGGCAAGGTGACAATGATTTCCTGCTGGTGGAGACCGCCACCCTCACGGTCGAATGATGCTGCGGCTCGTGCTCTTGTTGGCGGTGCTGGCGGGGCAGGTTCTGGCTGACGAAATACCGCCCGCCGAGCGTCTTTCCGACACGCTGACGATGAGCCCGGAACTGCGCGCCATGCAGGCGGATGAAACAGCCAATCCCGCAAGCCTGTCGGTTCTCGATGGCGAGGCGCTCTGGAATGCGCGGGCAGGGGCCTCGGGCAAATCCTGCGCGGATTGTCATGGCGATGGCGCAAAGGCCATGCGCGGCGTGGCTGCGCACTATCCCGCCTTCGATGCAGGCTCTGGCCGGGTGCTCGATCTTGAAGCGAAGATCAACCAGTGCCGAACCGAGCGGCAGGGGGCGGCGGCGCTGCCCATGGAGAGCCGCGACCTCCTCAGCCTAACTACATATGTGGGCCGACAATCGCGCGGGCAGCTCATCGTCTCCGTTGATCCGAGACTTGTCCCGACCATCGAAAAAGGGCGCCAAATGTTCAATGCGCGGCAGGGGCAGCTCAACCTCTCCTGCGCCATCTGCCATGACGACAACTGGGGCCGAAAGCTGGGCGCCGTAACCGTGCCGCAGGCCCATCCGACCGCCTATCCGATCTATCGGCTCGAATGGCAGTCGGTAGGCTCCCTGCAAAGACGCTTGCGCAACTGCATGGTTGGAATGCGCGCCGAGCCCTATGTCTTGGGCTCGGATGAATTCATCGCGCTTGAGACCTTCTTGATGTCCCGAGCGAAAGGGCTGGCTGTGGAGACGCCGGGCATTCGGCCCTGACGACTAGGTTGCCGAAGCGCGCAGTCCCATCTTCTCCAGACGAGGCATAAGCTCCTGTCCGAGGAAGGGCAGCTCCTTGAGGTAATTGACCAACGAAAAACCGATGCCCGTGATGCCCGCGCTATGGATGCGAGCGAGTTTCTCCGCCACGTCGTCGGGCGAGCCGACGATCGGATAGCCGATGCTCATCAGTGGAAGCATGCGCCGACGCTCATCATAATCGGGCGTATTGGCGCGCGTGATCCCCTTCAGGCGCAGTGACTCTTCAATCGCGCCAAAGTCCACCGCTTCGGTGGTGAAATAATGATAGTACTCCTCCGCCTCCTTGCGTGTTGGGCGGCAGACGACATGGCCCTGTGTGAAGACATCGATTTCGCGTCCGATAGCGCGGGCCTCGGCCTTGTAGTTGGCCACGAACTCCTTTGACTTGCTCACATCATGCTCGCGGAAGCCGGTGAAGAAGCCGTCGCAATTGCGCAGAGCAAAACCCTTGCCCTCGGGCGACTGGCCCGCATTCATGATCAGCGGCGCCTTACGGCCGTAGGGCTTCGGCTCCGAGACCACGTTATTCATGTCCAGAAACTTGCCCTTGAAATCGAAGGGCTCGTCCTCGCTCCACATGCGCTTGATGGCGGTGATCCATTCCTCGCAATAATCATATTTGTCACCGTGTTCGCGCTGGCGGATGCCGGACATCTGGAACTCAGGTTCATTCCAGCCAACCACGATATTGAGCGCGAAACGCCCGCGCCCGACCTGATCGGCGGTCACCATCATCTTGGCCGCCACCATGGGGTTGAAGAGAGGCGCATGGACTGTGCCGAAGATTGTGATGCGTTTTGTCTGGGCGAGAAGCCCCGTCGCCCAGGTGATGGTCTCGAAGGTCGAGCCCTGAAAATTGGTGGGGCCGCCATAGCCCTTCCAGCGGCCGATGGGCAGGATGAAGTCCATTCCGATCTCGTCGGCGATCTTCGCCATGGCCTCGCAGCTATCCCAATCCGCAAGCCAGCGTTCGGGGAGGGTGTTGATCGCCCGGCCCGAAGAGCAGTTGGCGCCAAAGAGCCCCAGCTTGAACGGGTTGGCGTTATGCATCTTGTAGCGGTCGGGCGTCATGGCCAGCGTCTCTCCCCTTTGATTTTTATGCCCCAGTTTCTCAGGACTCCGGACCTCCCGCAATGCGGCGAGAGGACGCCCCCGATATCGACTATCACCGCGTCTTCGATATGATGCGGAAAAAGCAAAAATCGAAATGGGAGGGAAGAATGAACCGAAGGGACTTCGTTGTCGGTCTGTCGGCCGCTTTGGCGTCGACGGCGCAAGCACAGACGTCGGACGAGGATTTCTATCGAAAGCAATCCATCAACATCATCTCCTATTCCCCGGGCGTATCGGAGCTTTATGCGCGCATGCTGGCGAGGCACATGGGGCGCTTCATTCCGGGGGCGCCGAATATCATCGTGCAGGGCATGCCGGGGGCAGGGGGGCTCAAGGCGATCGATTATCTCTATAATATCGCTCCCAAGGATGGTTCGGTCATTTGCACCATGGGTTCGGGTCTGCCTTTCGAGCCTATGCTGGGTCGCTCCGACCTGCGGTTCGATCCGCTCAAACTGACCTGGCTTGGCAGCATGAGCCGCAGCGTAAGCGTAGCTGTATCTTGGCATGCTTCGAGAGTGAAGACTTTCGAGGATCTGCTCCAACATGAGCTAATCATTCCCGGCACCGGCGTCGGCGCAGATACGCAGCTCGTGCCGACCGCCATTGGCCATCTGACCGGGGCGAAATTCAAGCTCATCCCCGGCTATCCCAACATTCTGGAGGCAGCCCTCGCCGTTGAGAAGGGAGAAGTGGAAGGCATGGGCTACTGGACCCTGAGCTCCATTCGCTCCGCCCATCCGGACTGGATCCGAGATCAGAAGATCAATGTGCTCTACCACACCGGGACGGAGCCGATCGGTGAACTGCCGGGCGTGCCCATGATTCGCACCAAGGCGCGTAATGAAGTGGATGCGCAGGCGCTCGACTTCCTGCTTGCGCGCGAGATCATCGGGCGACCTTTCGCTGCGCCGCCCGGCATTCCCCCAAGCCGCGCGAAAATACTGCGCGAGGCCTTCATGGCGACCCTGAACGATCCGGAATTCCTCAAGGAGGCGGAAAAGGCCCAGTTCGACATCAGCCCCGTCAGCGGCGCAGAAGCCGAGGCTCTGTTGCGCAAGGCGAGTTCGGCCTCGTCGGAAGTTATCAAACGCGTGTTGGGGCCGTCCTGACCTTGTGAGGTGCAACGACAAGCGATTTGATTTATCAGTCTTGCAAACATCGCGGGGCGTCGGGGGAATTCATGTCGTGCACGGTTCAGGATGATGCGTCGAAGTTCGTCTCGCGGCGCGACGCCCTTGGGCTGATCGCGGCCGGCGCAGGCTCGCTCGTCGCGCCTGGAGCCTTCGCGCAGGTCGAGGAGTTCTTCCGCGGCAAGACGATCAATATTGTCGTCGGCTTTCCGCCTGCGGGCAGCTATGACGCCTATGCCCGCGTGCTGGCGAACCATCTGCCGCGCCATATCGCGGGAAATCCGACCATCGTCACCCGCAACATGCCGGGCGCAGGCAGCGTTACAGCGGCTGCTTTCGTTTATGCGGGCGCCCCCAAGGATGGCCTGACCATCGGCGTCATCGCCCCCACCTTGCCTCTCGATGAACGCCTCGGGATCATCAAGGCCCAGATGAAGTCCTCGGAGTTCGGTTGGATCGGGCGGGTCAATCCGCTGGTGAACGTCATCTTCGTGCGCTCCAACTCCATTGGATCGGCGCAGGATGCGCTCAAGACCTCCGTTCGCCTCGCGGCCACGGGCGCGGGTTCCGCAGTGACCATTTATCCGAGCGTGATGAACAAGGTGCTGGGCTCGAAATTCGATTTGGTGCTAGGCTATCAGGGCTCGGCGGAATGTATGCTGGCGGTGGACCGGGGCGAGGCAGATGGTCATTGCACCGGTTGGGATACGCTGAAGACGACCCATCCCGACTGGCTGACCGAGAAGAAGATCCGGCTGCTGACGCAGTTTGCGGTCAACCGTCATCAGGAACTGCCCGACGTTCCCACCGTCATGGAGCTGGCGACGACCGAGCGCCAGAAGGCGACGATCCGTTCTGTGGTGAACGCCGCCGAGATCGGCACGTCCTTCATCACGACGCCCAACGCGCCGCCCGAGCGGTTGGCCGCGCTTCGCGTGGCGTTCAACGCTTGCATGAAAGACCCTGCGTTCATCGCCGACCTCAACAAGATGAATTACGGCCTCAACCCGCTTTCGGGGGAGGCGGTCGCCGCGCTTGTGTCCGACGTCAGTATGGTTTCAGAGGACCTGCTTCCTGATCTGCGGGACGCCTATTCCCTCCAGCCCGGGCGCTGAGGCGCTGCTCAATCAACTCGTTTTTCCACTCATGGAGTCTTCCAGATGAACGCGCAGAATAAGAGCCGTGAATTCATGACGACCTGGCACGCGTCTCCGCGCAGCTATCTGCCGGCTTGGGCGCAGCGCAACAAGTCGAGCCTCATGGATTCTGGGACCAGCACGCGCGCGCTGCCTCTGTTTCGCGCCTTCGATCTCATCGGCAAGCCCAATGAACGCGTGACCCTGTTGGTCAATAGCGATCAACGGATCGGCGTCGAGAGCGTTTGCGGCGCTCAGCAGGAATTCTCCCGCCACATCGATTTCGATACCGTTCTGTTCCAGTTCGCCGGCACGACCACGGTCGAGACCGAATTTGGCGTGCATGAGATGGTCCCGGGCGACCTAATGCACATCCCCGAGGGCATCGCCCATCGCAGCACCGGCTCCGCCGACAGCCTGCGCTGGTTCGCCCACGTCAATTCGCCTTTCACCGAATTCATGTCCGTTGATGATCAGGTCAGCCATACCGTCTTCAATGTGAAGCGCATCAATGGCCCGCAATGGACGATCCCCTCCGACCGCCTCACTGCGCCGAAGGGCCATGTCGTCGAGCGCATGATCTGCTGGAATGATCGCCCCGACGATCTGTCGATCTTCCATCGCGAGTATGCGGACCTCGTGCCGGTCGCCAGCACCAGCCCGCGCGAGTCAAAGAGCGGGCTCTTCAAGGTGCGCGCTTTCGACCTCTTCAAGGAAATCGCCGGCACCAGCGGCGAGCCCAAGCCCGTGCTGCGTGGCAAGCATCTTGAGCTGAAGGTCTATAACATCATCGGCGAGCAGTTCGCCTTCCACCGCGCCCTGCGCAGCGAGGAAGTGCGCATCCAGTTCCGCGGCAAGGCGCTCGACATGTCGGAGACCGGCAATGCCGACACCCGGCCCGGCACCGTGACGATGATCCCGCGCGGCATCGGGCACAGCGTCATCACCGACCCCGTCGACTGCCAGGACTTCCTGCGCATGAACTTCTATAGCGAACTTCCCTGGTCGACCCCGGTGAACGTCACGCATCACTATTTCGAATCTCGCTTCGAAATCGAAACCAAGGTGCTGACCCCCGCGCCCTGGAAGAAGTAATCGCATTCACATCATCAAGGCGCCGGTCGCTTTCGCGGTCGGCGCCGCTTTTCGAGTGTGTCATGACACAAAAGCCCATCGCCTTTCGCACCATCGGTCGCAGCGGCCTCAGCGTGTTCCCGCTGGGTCTCGGCTGCGCCTCGGCTTCGGGCTCCTATGGCCCGGCGGATGATGAGGACGGCGTGCGCCTCATCCAGAAGGCGCTAGATCTCGGCGTCAATTTTCTCGACACCTCGGATAAATATGGCTGGGGCCATAACGAGAGCCTGATCGCCCGCGCGCTTGAAGGTCGGCGCGACAAGGTTGTGATCGCCTCCAAGTTCGGCAACACCAATGGCCGCGGCCCGCGCGTCGCCGATGGTCGTCCCGAACATGTGATGGCCGCCTGCGAGGCGAGCCTCAAGCGTCTCAAGACCGATGTGATCGACCTCTATTACCAGCACCGCATCGACCCGTTGGTGCCGATCGAAGAGACCGTCGGCGCCATGGCGCGCCTCAAGGAGCAGGGCAAGATCCGCGCTCTGGGCCTTTGCGAGGTCAATCCCAACACGCTGCGCAAGGCTTACGCAGTCCATCCCATCGACGCCGTGCAGAGCGAGTATTCCATCCTCTACCGCGATCAAGCCGAGGAAGTGCTCAAGACCATGCGCGAGCTGACCATCAGCTTCGTGCCCTATGCGCCATTGGGGCGTGGCTTGCTGACGGGCGCCGTGCCCACGAAGCTCGCCAAGGATGACGAACGCGCTCGCCATCCGCGTTTCTTCGAGGAAAATCTTGCGAAGAATCTTGAGCTGGTCGGGCACCTCTCGACCATCGCCGACAAGCACGGCTGCACGCGGGGTCAGGTGGCGCTCGCATGGTTGCTGGCGCAGGGCGAGGATATCATCCCCATTCCCGGCACCAAGACCATGAGCCGCCTCATCGAGAACACCAATGCGGCCTATGTGGAGTTGACCGCTGAAGACGTGGCCTATCTCTCCGCCGCCTTTCCGCCGGGCGTGGCGGCAGGTTTCCGCTACCGCGAAGACCATATGAAAAACATGTATCTCTGAGGCTTGAGCCTCATCGTCAGTCGCCTTTTGAATTGGGAGAAAACTTGTGGAGCATCGCGTAACCTTCAAGTCCGACGGATTGACCCTCTCGGGAACCATTTCCGTGCCGGACGGCATTCCGGCTGGCGAGAAGCGTCCGGCCTTCATCATCCTGCATGGCTTCGGCAGCACCTCGAACGCGGGCAATGTGCTCACGCCCTCCGCCATGCTGAATGAGCTCGGCTATGTGACCATGCGCTTCGACATGCCCGGCTGCGGCGATAGCGAAGGCGAGCGCGGCCTGTTGGTCTGCCTCGACCAGGTCACCGCGACGCGCAACGCTCTCACTCTGCTGGCGACCTTCGACAATGTCGATGCGTCGCGCATCGGCGTCATGGGCAGCAGCTTCGGGGCTGCGGTCGCCGTTTACACGACGGGCATCGACGATCGCTTCGCCGCCTGCATCTCGGCCTCGGGCTGGGGCAATGGCGCCAAGAAGTTCCGCGACCAGCACGGCGGTCCCGGCGAATTCGAACGCTTCCTCAAGATGCTCGACGAGGGCCGCGCCCATAAGCGCGCCACTGGCGAGTCCATGATGGTGTCGCGCTATGACATCGTGCCCATTCCGCCCAGCCTGCGCGGCCATGTGGTTGCGAAGTCGATCATGCAGATGCCGGTCGAGACCGCCCAAAGCATGTATGATTTCCGCGCCGAGGATCTCGTGCCGATGATCGCGCCGCGTCCGCTGCTGTTCCTCCACAGCGCCATCGACTCGGTGACGCCGACCGACCAGACCATCTCGATGTTCGAGCGGGCGGGCGAGAACTGCGAAATGCACCTGTTCTCGGGCACCGATCACTTCATGTTCGCCGAAGGCAATGTGCGCGTCCATGAGACAGTGACGACGTGGCTGAACACCTTCTTCCCGGTGTTTGGCGAGCCTGCGAAGCCTCACGCGCATTGATCGCGTTTTGGCCGGTGGAGTTTCTTCACCGGCCTATTTTTCGCCAAGCTGGCGATTGACCCATTTCAATAAGTCTTGCGCGTTGAGCCTCTCCAAGGCCGCGCGCCTCAGTTCGATATCGTCCATTCGCGTACTATTGACCGATATCGCTATCAGATCGCACTTGCGCGCCAATGCGAGGCCAAGCGCCGTGCGGGGCTTTCCATTCGCCGTATAATCATAGCTGCGGATGCGCCCGGAGAATTCGGCCACCTTGATCGCCTCGCCGGGGCCTGTCGGCCTGAAGTCCGGCGTGATCATGTCGACATCGGCCACGTTGTCGACTTCGTCATCATCGCGGATGCCTGCATCGCAATTACAGAAGCCGAGTTTGACGCGCACGGACAGCACCGCCTCGCCGCCGCAAGATTTGTCAGCGCATGTGAAGGCTTTGCCCGAGGGCCATGCGTCGCGGGGGAAGGGCCACGCGATCTCCCGCCACTGCGCGGGTTGAAGGGACTGCGCGCGCGGCGCAGTCCCGATGTCAGGCGTCATGATCGCGCACAGGCTCGTCAGAAGAACGAAGGCGCTGCGCATGATGGTCAGGCTCAGGGACCGCCCGCGATCTTCTTCGCGGCGCCGCTCAGCTTCAGGATGTGCAAGCCGGTGTTGGCGCGGTCCACGATATAGATATAGCCGCGGTCATCGGTCTCGACATTGTTGGTCTGGATGGCGACCTTGCAGCGATCCTTGCCATCGATCTTCACGCAGCGCGGGTCGGTGTGCTTCGTGATGGCGGGGACGAAGTGGGCCACTTCACGGGGATGGTAGGGGTCGCGAATGTCGATCGCCCGCACGCCGGCGTTGAACGAGGCGATGAAGGCGAGCTTCTTATAATAAATCGGCGCCATGCTCTCGTTGGAGGAATGGGTGCCGAAGCGGCCGCCCCTGTCGCAGAATTTCCCACTGGCTTCGCTCGGCGTGTAGCTCGAGATCATCATGGGCCGGTTTTCGACCGTGATGTCGGCGAACCAGACCATCTGGCGGGCTTCGGCGCACTCATTCACCAGGGCTTCGTCGACGATCATGACGACGTCGCGCTTCTGCCCGTCCTTGTCCTTAGCGAATTCTGCGATTGGCATTTGCAGCATGGGGAAGGTGGTGTGCGCGCCATTCAGCGAGGACATGGGCAGTTGCGCGATTTCTGGCGCCTTCAGGTTCGCAGCGGTAGGCTCAGCCGGGCCTTCCAGCAGCTTCTTCCGGTCGACGATCTGCAAGACGCCGCCCTTGTTCGTGCCATATCCGAAGAAGACCCGGTTGCCCTGCGGGCCGGTTGAGATCGGCCCATGCAATTCGGTCGGGACGGCGCCAGTGGAGCCGGGCTCCTGACCGGGCAGGCCGAAATCGCGGATCTTGACGGGCTTGCGGGGGTCGCTGAGGTCGTAGACCTGCGTCATGCGGCGCGTCCGCCATGAGGGTTCGCCCGAGACCAGATAGGCGATGCCCGTGTCGCATTCCCACCAGTTCTTGTGGGTGTCCTTGAGGCCTTCAAGGCGGGTGACCAGCACGGGATTGGCGGGGTCGACGACGTTCCAGATTTCATGAGCAGCGCCGCCGAAGGTGCGCAGCAGATAGACAGCCTTGGGGTCGCCCTTCGGCAATTGCTTGCCGTCGCAGACGCGTGTCATCTGCCCGCCGCCACCCTCATAGGTGCCTTCCTGGCCGGGCAGGTGCTTGAGATAGATGGGCTTCGCCGGGTTGGTCACATCGATGATCGAGGTGCCATTGAACTCTGGCTTTCCGTTGATTGGATTGACCGGAACGGGAACGGCGTCAGTGCCGCCGTGGTGGCCGATATAGGCGATCCAGCGGTCGCCCTGATGGTGGATCGTCGGCTGGTAGGCGGAGCGATGTTGCAGGTCGTTATAGCCGACCAGTTTCATGTTGGAGGCTTCTGGCGCCGCTCCAATCTTCTGGGTTTGCGCGAAGGCTGGCGTCGAGACGAATAGGGTTAGAGCCGCTGTCAGGACCGACCCTCTAAGCCATGGGCGCGCATTATGACGTATCATTAGATCCTCCCCCAAAAGGCGTTCCTGTTTTCTTAGCGGGACGCCCATTCCCAGTCAGAGTGAGTGAGGATGGTCGAGCCGTCAACAGGCGCAGCTTTCCGGCGGATTTCATACCTGCCAGATTGGCGGGGAGCTGCCTGATTCGAGATTAGGCGTGCTCATCTTCCAAATGGCCCAAATTTTGCTGTAACTTCGTGTCGATCCAGCAAGTCTCTGGAAAGATTGTGTTTGTACCCGCCTTCCGCACTGCGCCTTCGCTCGACTGTATGGATTCCGCAATGAATATCGGAATACCCGCCGAAACGTCTCAACCCGCGCGTCGCCGCGCCGGGGTTGGCTCGTTAGGCTTGATCGTAGCCAGCCTCACCGCCATCGCCGCAGCTTTTGGTTCAAGCGCGCAAGCGGCGGATAGTCGTTTGCCGCCCTGTCCGGTCTACCTCTCTCCCGCCTGGAACAATTGCTACGGCATCGTCACCATGAGTTGGGGCGAGAGTTACTCCGGCGAATGGAAGGACGGTCAACGCCATGGGCAAGGCCTGATGGTTCTGCGCACCGGCGCGAAGTATCAGGGCGACTTCGTGAATGGCGAGGCCACTGGGCAGGGGACCTACACTTTTCGCACCGGCGACGTCTATGTCGGCGAGGTCGTCAAAGGCGTCGTGCAGGGTTACGGGGTCCTCACCGCAACCAATGGCGATACTTATTCCGGGGATTTTGAAAACTTCAAGTTCAACGGACGCGGCGTCTTCAAGGGCGCCAATGGCGAGGTCTATTCGGGTGATTTCGTCAATGACCTTCGGCAGGGCCAAGGAACGCTCGAGACGAAGGACGGCCTCAAATACATTGGCTCTTTCGTCAACTCGAAATTCGAGGGCAATGGCGTCCTCATAACCAAGGACGGCGCAAAATACTCTGGCGAATTCATGCGTGGCATGAAGCACGGGCAAGGAACGTTGGTTTTGCCCAACGGAGACCAATATATGGGGGCCTTTCGGCAGGACCTCTATGAAGGTCAGGGCACGCTCACAACGGCCGAGGGCGTGCGTTATTTCGGCGGCTTTCGTGAAGGCAAGAAATTCGGCAAGGGTATTCTGACCTTCGTCAATACAGAACGGGTCGCGCCGAAGATCACGCCGGACAACAAGATCCTTCGCAGCCCGCTCGTCCTCGGCAAGGTGATCCGCTATGAGGGCGATTTCCTTGAGGACCGCATGAACGGCAAGGGCAGCGCCCAGTTGTCGAATGGCGCGGTCTATTCAGGCGATTTCGAGAAGGATCAGTTTAACGGCGCCGGACAGGTCATTTTCTCAGATGGCGCCATGCTTGATGCTTCGTTCATCAATCACGAGATTGTAGGGCAGGTGGGCGTCGCCTATGTCGACGGCATCAAATATATGGGCGACATCAAGGCTGGAAAGCTGAGCGGCTACGCAACGATCTCCTATCCTAATGGCGATGTCTATAATGGCGACGTCGTGGATGGAGAAGCGAGTGGAATCGGCACCCGTCGGCTTGCGTCCGGCGGGCGATTTGTCGGCGAGTTCAAGAAGGGCCTCTATAATGGTCGGGGCGTCATGTATGACGCCGACAACAAGGTGATCCAGCAGACCTTCTGGACCAACGGCAAGATCGCGGGGAAGTGATCTGGGGAATGTGACGGGGGTCAGCCCAACAGGTCGCGTTTCTTCTGAATGAATTCCTCCCGGTCTATCTCGCCCCGGACGTAGCGCTCCTCGAGAATGGCTAGTCCCATGCTGCCGCGCTTGTCTCCCTCGGTTTGGGACGGATGATGGCGTGGGTGGCTGAAGAGCGAAGCGATGAACGCGACGAAGAGCGCCAGCGCTGCGATTGAAAAGAGCATATGCAAACCGCTCCAGGGGAAGAAACCCCAGCCCATCATCTCGCGCCAGTGTCCGTCCCACATCATGGTCAGTCCTCCACGGCTTCGATTGCGCCGGTGCGGCGATCAATGTCGAACCGTTGCACGAGTGAATTGTCCTGCGTCACGATGTCCGCTTGATAGATATTTTCGCCCTTGGCGGTGATGGAGCCGAGTTTGAGGCGGGGATTGCGCTCCTGCTTGAGCCAGGCCTCCATCATGCGGCGAACATCCGCTTCATCGAGCGGCCCGATAAGTTTTGCGCGCAGCCA
>CANGOK010000080.1 GCA_947455285.1 Beijerinckiaceae bacterium
GAGCCTGCGATCCCGGCCAGCGCCTCAAGGCGCACGTCAGGCACGGCCACGTCGCCCACGTTCGGCTCGATGGTGCAGAACGGATAATTCGCCGCCTGCGCCGCCGCCGTCTGGGTGAGCGCGTTGAAGAGGGTCGACTTGCCGACGTTCGGCAGGCCAACGATGCCGCATTTGAAGCCCATGATGCGTCCATGTGTAAGGAAGGGGCGCCTTGCGCCGATGGCGGTGGTAATGGGGCCACGGGCGGGAAAAGGCAAGGGCTTGCGCTATCGAGCCCCTTGCCCCGCCAACCCGGAGCAGGCTAAGTGCGCGCCATGGATATGAGCATCTGCCCCTGCCGCAAGTCGGCCTCCGCCAAGCGCTCCTACGCCGAGTGCTGCCAGCCCTATATCGAGGGACGCCTTCAGGCGCCGACGCCCGAGGCGCTCATGCGCGCGCGCTATTCGGCCTTCGCCGTCGGCTCGATCGATTATCTCATCGACACGGTGGCCCCAGAGGCGCGCAACGACATGGAGCGCGGTTCGCTGGAGGCATGGTCGCGGGGATCGGAATGGCTCGGCCTCGACATCGTCGAGACCGTCGACGGCAAGCCCGGCGACAAGATGGGCATCGTGGAGTTCACCGCGCATTTCGCCCGCGGCGGCAAGCGGGAGGCCCATTACGAGCGCTCCACCTTCCGTTTCGATGAGGCTGGCCAGCGCTGGTATTTCGTGGAGGGCGCCAAGCCCAAGGGCAAGACGGTGGTCAAGGGCGCGCAGGTCGGCCGCAATGACCCCTGCACCTGCGGCAGCGGCAAGAAGTTCAAGAAATGCTGCGGGGCTGCGGCCTGAAGGTTCAGAAGAACCTGTATTTCCGGTCGAGGTCCTTCCAGTAGGGCAGAACCAGCATTCCCAATTGCGATGCTAGCTTGATCGATGTCATCGGTTGGGGCGTGAGCCCCAATTGCTTGATGATATGGTCTGAATTGTAAGTCGCGCTGCCATTCGCAATTCCCTCTCGCAGCAGTTTCGTATGCTGGAGAAAGCGCTCCATGAGAAAATCGATCATGGGCGCGTGGGAGTGGCTGATATTGACGATCATTTCTGATCGGACGCGCTTGAACTGCTCCTCGCCCCAGATATTGCGGACGGGCTCGATGCCCAGCGCCCAGACGGCCGGCATCACATGCATGTAGATTTCTTCGTCAGCCGGGCATCGGTCGTCATAGGCTGTGTGGAAATTCTCCAAAATCTTCGGGTAACGCTCCTCGAAGGCCGAGGCGATCTTGCCGTAGAATTCCGCAGTCGCTGCGGTCGTGGAGATTGGACTTTTCCCGAATGGCCACATCGCTCGCCTCGCTTTGTCATCCGAGCCTTGCGTCAGCTTAGCCGATTCGCTGCTTAGGCCGAATTGAACCCAGCGGCCGCCATGGCGAGATGGGTCTTGTTCTGGAAGCCAGCGTCGTCGCCCTTCGCCAGCAGTTCGGCGTTGCGGGCCACGGCGTCGCAGAGCGCGCTGACCCAGCCCTGTTGCTCGGCTTTCGAGAAATCGCTCAGCACATGGTTGTGGACAAGCGCCTTGTCGCCGGGATGGCCGATGCCGAGGCGCACGCGCTTGTAGTCGTTGCCGAGATGGGCGGTGATGGAGCGCAGGCCATTGTGCCCCGCATTGCCGCCGCCGACCTTCACCCGCAACTTGCCGGGCGCGAGGTCAAGCTCGTCATGGAAGACGGCGATGTCGCCAAGGGCGATTTTGTAGAATTTGGAAGCTTCGCCAACCGCGCGGCCCGACTCGTTCATATAGGTCGTGGGCTTGAGCAGGATCACCCGCTGGGCGCCAATGGCGCCTTCGGTGGCCAGGCCCTGGAAACGGGCGCGGAATGGGGGGAAATTGGCTATGCGCGCAATCTCGTCGACGGCCATGAAGCCGATATTGTGACGATTGCCTGCATAGGTTTTGCCGGGATTGCCGAGGCCGACGAAGAGGAGCATGGGCATGTCCGGAAAGGTCGCTCCCGCCCTTTTGGGGGCGGGAGCGGGATCGGCTTACTTCTTGCCCTTGCCCTTGGCGGGCGCAGCGGCGGCGGCGGGCGCCTCCTCAACCACGACCGGGGGCGTGATGTTCGCAAGGGTCACAGCGCCCTTGGAGCGAATCATCGGCTTGCAGCCTTCCGGCAGCGTCAGGTCGGCCAGGTGGATCGAGTCGTTGATGTCCGCCTTGGCGAGATCAATGGTGATCGCATCGGGGATGGCGTCGGCGGGGACGCGCATTTCGACGGAGTGCAGCACGACGTTAAGCGAGCCGCCCTTCTTCACGCCAGGGCAGGTGTCCTGGTTGATGAAGTGCAGGGGCACGTTGATGCGCAGGCTGGAGCCGGCGCGCAGGCGCAGGAAGTCGACATGCATGGGGGTGTCGCGCACGACGTCGAGCTGATAGTCGCGCGGAAGGACGCGCTCCTTGCGGCCGTCGATGTCGATGTCGAAAATCGTGGTCAGGAAGTGACCAGCGTAGATGAGCTTGTTCATCTCGCGGTAATCGAGCGTGATGGTCTCGGGTGCTTCGCCGCCGCCATAGATGACAGCAGGAATACGGCCTTCACGGCGAACGCTGCGGGCGGCCCCCTTGCCGCTTCCACTGCGCACCGCGGCCGCGAGAGTCTTGATCTCGGCCATTTCGGTGTCCTTTCAATAGAAAACCCGCCCACGCCTCCAGGGGTGTCGGAAACGGGCGGGTCGGGGCTCTATAACCGCCTTGGGCCTCGCAGGCAACAGGGCGGATAGATTGGGGAGTTGAAGCCTCAGTCGAAGAGGCTCGACACGCTCTCCTCGCGCGCGGTGCGGGCGATGGCCTCGCCGATGAGCGGGGCGATGGAGATCACGCGGATGTTGTTGGTCACGCGCACGGCTTCGGTCGGCTGAATGGAATCGGTGACGACCAGTTCCTTGAGCTTGGAGCTGGCGACGCGCGCGACCGCCCCGCCCGAGAGCACGCCGTGGGTGATGTAAGCGCGCACTTCCTTGGCGCCCTTGGCCAGCAGCGCCTCAGCGGCGTTGCAGAGCGTGCCGCCGGAATCCACGATGTCATCGACCAGAATGCAGCTTTTGCCCTGCACGTCGCCGATGATGTTCATGACTTCGGATTCGCCGGCCCGCTCGCGGCGCTTGTCGACGATGGCCAGCGGCGCGTCGATGCGCTTGGCGAGCGCACGGGCGCGCACCACGCCGCCAACGTCCGGCGAGACGACCATGACATTGTTGAGGTCAAGCCGCTCCTGAATGTCGCGCACCATGACGGGCGCGGCGAAGAGGTTGTCGGTGGGAATGTCGAAGAAGCCCTGGATCTGCCCGGCGTGCAGGTCGACCGTGAGGACGCGGTCGGCGCCAGCGCGGGTGATGAGGTTCGAGACGAGCTTGGCTGAGATGGGGGTGCGGGGACCGGGCTTGCGGTCCTGACGGGCGTAGCCGAAATAGGGGAGCACAGCGGTGATGCGGCGGGCCGAGGCGCGGCGCAGCGCATCGGTCATGATCAGCAGCTCCATCAGGTGGTCGTTCGTCGGGAACGAGGTCGACTGCACGATGAAGGCGTCAGCGCCGCGCACATTCTCCTGAATTTCGACGAAGATCTCCATGTCGGCGAAGCGCCGCACCTGCGCTTTGCAGAGGGGAAGGCCGAGATAGGCGGCGACTGCGTCGGTGAGCGCACGGTTCGAGTTGCCAGCCAGAATCTTCATGCTATCGGCCATGTGACAACCCCCGAGCTCAAAACAAGTTACGCGCGCGCCTCTTAGCAAGGTTGCGGCGTCCAAACAATATGACGCAGATGTGAAGTCCCTGCATTTGGGATAAATGCCGGGGATTATCAGGCGATCAGCGCGGCGCTGGCGCCCCGGCGTCAGGCATGGCCGATAGGACGGCGGCGATATCTTCTGCGCTCTTGGCTGCGAGGCGCCCGAGCGCCTTGTCGTCAGCGAGGCTCCATGGATCGGCGCCCGTTCCCTGGATGGTGATCCGGTCCTCGATGCGCTGTATCCGGGCCTTGCGGGCGTCGAAAACGTCCCAGACATAGCCGAGCGTCGCGCCATTGGCGGTCCTTGAAGCACTCAAGTAGCCCTGCACGATATATTTGGCTGCTTCTGGTTGGACGGGGGTGATGTCGCGGCCCTTCGTTTCAGTCGCTAAGCTGGCGATGAACCGGTCGAGAACGGTCTGGGGAGCGCCCTCTAGCCGCGTAAAGGCCGCCGTCGTCGCGCGGGGGGCGGTCTGGGCGCGCGCCTGCGCCGTGGCGGGCGCGCCTGCGCTCGCGTCCAATTCCGCCGCCTGCTCCACGCAACCCGCGAGGGGAATGGCGAAGCTTACGGCGAGACTTGCTGCCAGAATGCGCGGCGCCAGCCGGAAAACCGGCAGGCGACGGGTCAGCTGGGCGCCAGACGTCATGAGGCTCCTTTTCGCCCGGGGGCGTCCCCGGGTCGGGAGGAAGCGTTAACGCCTAATTAACATCTGGTCCAGACTTAGCTCCCGGCGTGGTGAACGCGCCCCATTTGCGGCCATTGCATCCTGCTCGGGCTCGTCTAAATCAAGCGGATGCAGCGCAAACCCGCCGACCTTCCCGATGAGCCCGCCGATCTGCCTGATGAGCAGGCCGCCGTCGAGGAGGATTTGGCTGAGGCGCCGCCGCTCGAACTCGATCTGTCCAATGAAGAAGCCTCGCCCGGCGAAGTCCTGAAGGGAACGGCTGTCATTCGCGCTCACTTGCGAGACGCGCCCAAGGGGCCCGGCGTCTATCGCATGTTGAGTGAGCAGGGCGAGGTTCTGTACGTCGGCAAGGCGCGCAGCATCCGCAAGCGCATCGCCAGCTATGCGCGGGGCATAGGTCATTCCAACCGCATCGCGCGGATGATTTCGCTCACCAGCTCCATGCTCTTCGTCTCCACCAATACGGAGACCGAGGCGCTATTGCTTGAGGCGAATTACATCAAGCAGATGAAGCCGCGCTTCAATGTGCTGCTGCGTGACGACAAGTCTTTCCCCTATATCCTGCTGACGGGCGACCACGCCGCGCCGCAGCTCACCAAGCATCGCGGGGCGCGCAATCGCAAGGGCGATTACTTCGGGCCTTTCGCCAGCGTCTGGGCGGTCAACCGCACCCTCAACGCCTTGCAGCGCGCGTTTCTTCTGCGCTCCTGCACGGATAGCTATTACGAGAACCGCACGCGCCCCTGCCTCCTCTGGCAGATCAAGCGATGCTCAGGCCCCTGCACGGGCGAGGTCTCGCATGAGGATTACGCGCTGCTCGTAAACGAGACGCGCGACTTCCTCTCAGGCCGCAGCCGCGCCGTGCGTGATCGGTTAGCGCAGGATATGGGCGAGGCGGCGGAGGCGCTTGAATTTGAACGCGCCGCGCGGCTGCGCGATCGTATCGCGGCTCTGTCGGCCATTCAGGGCCAGCAGGGCATCAATCCACGCAACACCGAAGAGGCGGACGTCTTCGCCATCATCGAACAGGCCGGCCAGTTCGCCATCGAGGTCTTCTTCTTCCGCACCTTCCAGAACTGGGGCAACCGCACCTATTACCCGCGCGCCGACCGCAGTCTGACTCCAAGCGAAGTGCTCGACGCCTTCCTCGCGCAGTTCTACGCCGACAAGCCCGCCCCGCGCCTCGTGCTGCTCTCGCATGAGATCGAAAACCGCGAAGTGCTGGGGCAGGCTTTGGCGATGCGCGCTGGTCATAAAGTCGAGATCGCCGCGCCGCAGCGGGGCGAGAAGAAGGAGCTTGTGGACCACGCCGCGCAGAACGGCCGCGAGGCTTTGGCGCGCAGGCTGGCGGATGCGGCGAGTCAGGAAAAGTTGCTGATCGCGCTCGGCGAAGCGTTGGGGATCGAACGCACGATCCGCCGCGTGGAGGTCTACGACAACTCCCACATCATGGGCACGAACGCTGTCGGCGGCATGATCGTCGCGGGTCCCGGCGGCTTCATGAAGAGCCACTACCGCACCTTCAACATCAAGTCCGAAGACATCACGCCGGGCGACGACTTCGGCATGATGCGCGAAGTTCTGCGTCGGCGTTTCTCGCGCTTGCTCAAGGAAGAGCAGGGGCGCGAACCCGATGCTGCGCCGCAGGACGCGGAAGTCTTCCCCTCGCGGCCTGATCTCGTCGTCATCGACGGCGGCGCCGGGCAATTCGCCGCCGCGCGGCAGATTTTCGCAGAACTTGGCGTCGAGGGCGTCTCGTTGATCTCCATCGCCAAGGGCGTCGATCGCGACGCCGGACGCGAGACCTTTTTCGTGGAGGGACGCGAGCCCTTCCGCCTGCCGCCGCGCGACCCCGCGCTTTATTTCGTGCAGCGGCTGCGCGACGAGGCCCATCGCTTCGCCATTGGCACACATCGCGCGCGGCGCAAGAAGGATTTCACCAAGAGCCCGCTCGATGACATCGCCGGCATCGGCCCCGCCCGCAAGCGCGCCCTGCTGCATGCATTCGGCACCGCGAAGGCGATTTCGCTTGCGGGGCTTGGCGATCTTGAAAAAGTCCCCGGCATCAACGCTGCGACCGCGAAACTCGTCTACGATCATTTCCACGATCGAAACTGAGCAGGGCTTTTGCAAAGGCGGGGATGCGTGTATTGCCCAAGGACGGATTGGCTCCGCCTGAACCGGCCCTGAAGATCAGCATTTAGCGACCCCACCCCGTCGCGCTGGCGCATGCCCGACGGCGAGTGAGGAGAGACGACGTGGCGGGCGCCAAAGACAAGATACTCAAGTGGCTTTCCCTGAAGACCCTGCCCGGCGAGTTTGCGACGCTGGCCATCGGCGCCTTTGGCGGCTTGCTCTTCACCTTCCTGCACATACCCGGCGGCGCCATGTCGGGCTCGGTGATCGCCGTGGCGCTGACGACCGTCTTCGCGAAGCCGACGGCTTTGGGCGGGCCTCTGCGCGTGCTGGCGCTCTCCACCATGGGCATGGCGATCGGCTCCGTGGTGGGTCCTGACACTTTCTCCAACATGGCCGCCTATCCCGGCTCCATGGCGCTGATGACGCTCTGCGTTGTCTTGATGACGCTGGCTTCGACGGTGGTCTGGACGTTCATCATGGGCTGGCCGCCGGCCATGGCGCTTTTGTCTTCCGTGCCGGGCTCGATGTCCTATATTCTTTCCGTCTCCATGAGCCTTGGCGCCGACGCCGCCAAGGTGGCGGTGGTGCAGATGTCGCGGGTGATTTTCCTCGTGACGATTTTGCCGTTCATCGTGGTCTGGGAATCTGGCGGCCAGCATGGCGTCTTGGCGCAGACGGCGGTCGATCCGCTCAGCGTGATCGCCCCAACCCTTGCAATCGGCATTTTGACAGGCGCCATTTTCACGCGCCTCGGCATGGCCGGCGGCTTTCTCTTTGGCGCGCTCGTCGCTTCAGGCGTGATCCATTACCTCGGCTATGGCGAGGGCCGGTCGCCCAGCTGGGTGCTCGTTGGCGGGCAGATCATGCTGGGGTCATGGGTGGGCACGCGCTTCGTTGGTTTCGACTGGCGCCTGTTCGGCAAGATCTTCATCGGCACCACAGCGTCGGTGGGCGCGGCCATGGGCGTGTCGGTGCTTTTCGCCTATTTCGTCTCGACCTATTTTGACGTTTCCTTCGGGACGACGCTGATGGCCTATGCGCCGGGCGGTCAGGACGCCATGATGATTCTCGCGTTATCATTGGGCGTTGATCCGATCTTTGTGAGCGCGCATCATCTGGCGCGATACTTCTTCATCAACCTGACGCTCCCCTTCATCGTCGCGCGACTGCAGCGCGGCAGGGGAGCGGATAAAAGCGAGGGAACGGCATGATGATCCTGCGCACGACCGATACGTCCCCCTTTGGCCGCAAAACCCGCATGGCGGCGCTGCATCTGGGCTTGATGGATCGCATCACCATGGAACCCGCCGATGCCCTTGAGGCGGACAGCGCCCTGCGGCGCGAGAATCCCCTTGGCAAAATGCCGGTGCTGACGCTCGAGAATGGGCGGCGCATTTATGACAGCCGCGTGATCCTTGAACATTTCGACCATCTTGCTGGCGGCGGTAGCATCATTCCCAAGGATTGGGACGCGCGCCTCGCCGTCCTGACCGCGCAGGCTTTGGCCGATGGCGTCATGGATGCGGCGGTGCTGATCGTTTATGAGGGCCGCCATCGTCCGGCAGAGCTCCATCACAAGCCATGGCTCGATTATCAGCGCGGCAAGATCGAGCGCGCGCTGGCTCAGCTCGCCATCGCCCCGCCTGATCCGAAGCAGGTGAATGTAGGAACCATCGCCACCGCCTGCATGCTTGGCTATCTCGACTGGCGCAAGCAGGTCGACTGGCGCGCCACCACGCCAGCGCTTGTGGACTGGCTCGCCACTTTCCGCACCACCGCCCCGGCCTTCGATGCGACGGAAGCGAGCGGCGCATGAGCAAGAAGACCTTCGAGGATTTTCCGGTCGGGACGGTCGTTCGCAGGAGCGGCTATGAGGTGACGGAGCCCGAGGTCATCGCTTTCGCACGGGCTTTCGATCCACAGCCCATGCATCTGGACCCGGTGGCCGCAAAGGCCACGCGGCACAAGGGGCTTTCGTCGCCGGGGATGCTGACCTGCTCCATGGTCATGCGCCTTCTTTGCGACACGATCCTCAATGACGCCGAGGGCCTTGGCGCACCCGGCGTCGATGAGACGCGCTGGCTGCGTCCCGTGCGGCCGGGCATGGTGCTGCATATGGAATGGCGCGTGATGTCAGCGCGCGTGTCGCAAACGCGGCCGGAGATGGGCCTGCTCGGCATCGAGGTCGATACGCGCGACCAGACCGGTGAGCTCGTGATGACCATGCGCTACCCCGGCCTGTTCCTCCGGCGCGACGCCTCGCCGCCTCCGCCAGATGATTCGCCCAAGTCCCCGCGTGCAGCGCCTGAGCAGCTTCCGGTCTTCGATGATCCCATGGTGAACCTGACGCGCTTCGCGCATCGCCATGAGGATGTGGTGATTGGCGCGCGCGTGGAGCTTGGCTCGAAGCTCTTCACGCGCGAAGACATCATCCACTTCGCCACGAAATATGATCCGCAGCCCTTCCATCTCTCAGATGAAGGCGCGGCACGGAGCCATTTCGGCAGGCTCGCCTCGTCAGGCTGGCAGACGGCGTCGAATTACATGCGCTGCTTCATTGATACGCGCGACAGCGTGCGGGCGCGCGCGGCGTCGCTGCCATTTGCGCTGAACCCCGGCGGCCCTTCGCCGGGCTTCCGCAACCTGCGCTGGCTGCGGCCTGTCCATGCGGACGATACGATCACCTATGATACGACGGTGATCTCGAAAGAGCCGCACGCCACAAGGCCCGAGCTTGGCGTGGTTCGAAACCGCGCCACGGGCGTCAACCAGAACGGCGTGAGGGTGTTCGAGATCGAGGGTTCGTCGCTGACCACCATGGAGTGAAGGCGCGAGCAAAATACCCTCCCCACAAGGGGGAGGGGAACTGCTGGCGTAGCTTATCTGCTGCTGAGATCACGCGTTAAATCAATGCCCGTCGAAGCTCATCAGCGTGCGCACGGGCACGCCGAGGTCGCGAATCTTTTGGGCGCCGCCGAGGTCCGGCAGGTCGATCACGAAACAGGCGGCGACCACTTCGGCGCCGATCTGCTTTAACAATTTCACCGCGCCTTCAGCGGTGCCGCCCGTGGCGATGAGATCGTCCACCAGAATGACGCGCTCGCCCGGAGCGATGGCGTCGTCATGCATCTCCATCTCGTCGATTCCATATTCAAGCGAATAGGCGACGGAGACCTTGGTGTGGGGCAGTTTGCCCTTCTTGCGGATGGGCGCGAAACCTGCGGAAAGCTGATGAGCCACGGCGCCGCCCAGAATGAATCCGCGCGCCTCCATGCCCGCCACTTTGTCGATCTTCGCCCCCGCCCATGGCTGCACCAGTTCGTCGATGGCGCGGCGAAAGGCCCGGGCGTCGCCGAGCAGCGTGGTGATGTCGCGAAAGAGAATGCCGGGCTTTGGATAGTCCGCAATGGTGCGGATGGAGGCCTTGAGGTCGTGGGCGATGGGCATGGAGCTTCCTTAGTTCTTGCGCAGCAGGCGGCTCATGACCGCGTCGAGCTTTGCGAGCATGGCGGGATCGCGCGCGGCGGGATGGGTCATCACGGCGCCGTCGAGCGCGCGGTCCGAACCAATGGGGCAGGGCTCGTGCTGGGCGGGGAAATCGCGCAGCACGCGGGCGATGAGGCGGCCGGCCTTCTCCGCGTTCTCATGGACGGTCCGGATGACAGAAGCGACATCCACCGCGTCGTGATCGGGATGCCAGCAATCGAAATCGGTGACCATGGAGACGGTGGCGTAGGAAATCTCCGCCTCGCGCGCCAATTTGGCTTCGGGCATGGCCGTCATGCCGATCACATCAAAGCCTTGCCCTTTATAGGCGAGGGATTCGGCCTGCGAGGAGAATTGCGGCCCCTCCATGCAGACATAGGTTCCGCCCCTGACGCAGGGAATGTCCTCGGCCTTCGCGGCCGCATGGATGCGCGCCGCCAGCAGAGGCGCGACGGGATGGGCCATGGACACATGGGCGACGCAGCCATCGCCAAAGAACGTTGAGGCGCGCCCATAGGTGCGGTCCACATATTGGTCGACGAGCACGAAGGTTCCGGGCGGCAAATCCGGCTTGAAGGAGCCGCAGGCGGAGATCGAGAGGAGGTCGGTGACGCCCGCGCGCTTCATCGCGTCGATATTCGCCCGGTAATTGATGCCCGAGGGGGAAAAACGATGGCCGCGCCCGTGGCGTGGCAGGAAGACGGCCTCTGTGTCGCCGATGCGCCCGAAGCGCAGCGCGTCGGAAGGCTCGCCCCATGGCGTGGTGATCCGCTCTTCGCGAGTCACCGTAAGCCCGGGCAGGTCATAGACCCCCGAACCACCAATGATTCCGACAACCGCTTTGGTCATGATCGCTCCCGCGCCGCACCGCCCCGCTTTCTGCCCGCCCGCGTGCCCTTGCGCAAGGGAGCGGAAGGGTTCATTAAAGCAATGCTCAAATTAAATAGCGCCAGTCGGCTTGTCGGCTGAACTCGCGCGGGCCAATTTCAGGCGAGCCTCAGGAGGGTGTGATGCATGTGATTCATCGCAAGGGTTGGGAGATCCCCGAGCGCGAGGCGACCCCGGAGCACCTGTTCCTGAACCGGCGCTCGCTGCTCAAGGCAGGCGCGGCCCTTGGGGCCGGGACCATAGCACCGGGACTTTCAAGCATCGCCATGGCTGCGGACAACCCGACCGCCGGGCTCTATCCGGCGCGCGCCAACGATGCGTTCAAGGGCGTCTTCACGCCCGAGGATGTGGGCGCGCGCTATAATAATTTCTACGAGTTTGGACTGTCCAAGAAGGTCTACGCCGCCGCCGAGGCGCTGAAGACCCGGCCCTGGACCATCAAGATCGACGGGCTCGTGGAAAAGCCCATGGAGATCGGCGCGGATGATCTCATCAAGATGATGCCGCTGGAAGAGCGCGTCTATCGTCATCGCTGCGTCGAGGCATGGTCCATGGTGCTGCCATGGACGGGCTTTCCTCTGAAGAAGCTGGTTGACTATGCGCGGCCTCTGTCAGGCGCCAAATATCTGCGCTTCGAGACCTTCATGGACCCCAAGATGGCGTCCGGCCAGCGCAGCTTCTTCCCATGGCCCTATGTGGAAGGGCTGACCATGGCGGAAGCCACGAACGATCTCGCCCTGATGGTGACGGGCGCCTATGGCAAGCCGCTCGCCAATGTCTTTGGCGCGCCGATACGTCTTCATACGCCGTGGAAATATGGCTTCAAGTCGATCAAGTCGATCACCAAGATCAGCTTTGTCGCGGATCGTCCGAAGACTTTCTGGGAAGAGTCCGGCCCCGGCGAATATGGCTTCTGGGCCAATGTGAACCCACAGGTTCCCCATCCCCGCTGGAGCCAAGCGAGCGAAGAGGTCATCGGCACGGGCGAACGCAAGCCGACGCAGCTCTTCAACGGCTACGGCGAATTCGTCGCCGACCTCTACAAGGGGCTCGAGGGCGAGAAGCTCTATATCTGAGCTTCACTGCTTGCGCTGGTAGGGGCCGAGTTCTCGCACTGCTGCCTCTGCGAAAGACGTGTCGAGCGCCTGTTCCAGCGTGAC
>CANGOK010000081.1 GCA_947455285.1 Beijerinckiaceae bacterium
CAGAAGGAAACCAAGCGGTTCGAATGGGAAGCGGGCGATTACATCTACATCCCGCCGAACACGATCCATCAGCATTTCAATGCTGATCCGGAGCGGCCCGTGCGCCTGATCTCGTCGACGGCGCGCATTTTCCGCCAGATGGGCCTGAACACGCTGGACCAGATGGAAGATGCGCCGGAATACGATCCCTTCGTCGTGCTGACTGAGGACGTCGTCCGCCAGTATCTGCGCGGCGAGAAGAAGTAAGCGGCCTCTTTGATCAAAGGCTGACTATTCATGGCCGGGCCTCGCGCCCGGCCATTTTGTTGCTTATATCAAGCCTATTCGCGCCCCCGTGCGCCTTTGCAACGCCAGAGCCGAGCCATGTCCGGTCCGCAGGATAACCGCCACTCGGTCGCCGATCATCGTTACGGCGCTTTGGCTGGCCACGAGCATGGCGAAGGTGAGTTCGATCACGACCACGATGAGGATTTTCTCCCCGTCGACTCCAGATCTCTCGAAAGCGTCCCCCTGATCAGCATGGGACTGGACGTCGGGTCCTCCGGCACGCAGGTCATCTTCGCGCGGCTCGAAATGCGCGGACCGGGCGAGCACCGGGCGCTGCGCCGTCAGGCGAAGGGGCGTGAAACTCTCTATATGTCTCCCATCGCCCTGACGCCCTTCCGAGATGGCGATCTGATTGATGAAGACAGGCTCTGGGCCATCATCAGCCGGGCTTTTTCCGCAGCGAACCTGACGCCTGACGACATCGAGACTGGCGTCGTGATCCTTACCGGAGCGGCTGCCGCAAGGCGAAATGCGCAGGCGATCGCGAACCGGGTCGCGGAGGAAGTGGGCGAACTCGTCTGCGCCGCTGCGGGCGATCATATGGAGGCGATGCTCGCCGCTTATGGTTCGGGCGCAGTTGCTGCCTCTGCGCAAGGGGCGGGGCGGCGCATCCTCAATATCGACATTGGCGGCGCGACAACAAAGTTCGCCATCGCCGAAGGTGGCCGCGTGATCGCGACGGCGGCCTTGCGCATCGGCGGCCGGCTGATGGCTGTCAATCTCGACAACAAGATCACAAGGCTTGATCCGATGGGTGCGGCCCATGCGGACTGCTGCGGGGTCGATTGGCGCATTGGCGAGACGGTGCGGCCTGAAGACATGTCGCACGTGGCGCATGCCATGGCGCGCGCACTTGTGGCGGCGCTCGTCGAGCGGCCCCTGCCGGCCGAAATCGCCGCGCTGTTCGTGACCGAGCCGATCACGGATTTCGGCGCCATTGATGAAGTGATGGTTTCAGGCGGCGTCGCTGAATATGTCTATGGGCGTGAAAAACGCGACTTCGGCGATCTCGGCTGGCGTCTCGGCCGCGCCTTTCGCAAGCTGATCGACGAGGGCGCCTTGCCCTGGCCGCTGGCGAACCCAAGCGAATGTATCCGCGCCACGGCGTTGGGAGCCTCTGAACATAGCGTCCAGATCAGCGGGCAGACGATTTTCATTTCCGACCATGCGTCCCTTTTGCCGCGGCGTAATCTGCAGGTGCTCCAGCCTGATTACGTGTTTCGTGAGACCGTTGATCCGGAGGCGCTGGCGCAGGCGATCCGCCAACGTCGCGCTGCTTTTGGTCTGACGGAGCCGACTAGCGAATTCTCGCTCGCCTTTCGATGGCGCGGCGCCCCTGACTATGCGCGGTTGCGCGCTTTCGCCGAGGGCGTCGTTGAGGGCATGGCGGACAGGATCGCGATCGAGGCACCGCTTTATCTTATGTTGGAAGGCGATGCGGCCCAATCGATCGGCGCGATCTTGCGTCAGGACCTCGAATTGAAAAGTGAATTGCTGGTTATCGATGGAATCGTGCTGCGCGATTTTGATTATGTTGATGTCGGAAGGCTTCGGCTTCCCTCGAACACAGTTCCTGTCACAATCAAATCATTGTTATTTGGAGTTGGATAACAGTTGAAATGCAGGCAAGTCATTGTGCGTCGCACAATGGCGACGCGCCTTGGTATTTCGGTCTAGTTGATTGAAGAGAAAAGAAAACTGCTCAGGTATAGGCGATATATTGCGATGCAGTAGGCCTCGATAGCTTAGGAAGCAAAGGATTGTTCTGCTTTGAAGCATTCAGACTTTGTGCTTATATCCGCCCTCAATTAGACGAAATGTCTGCGAAAGCAGGCTTTCGGCCGGAGCGGGGGATCGATGCCTGTCCGGGTTCATGAAGCGGTCGAAAGGCTGCTTCGGACCGGGCAAAGGTTCGCCTTCACCCGTAAGGACGTGTGATTGGGTTCGGGACAGGTAACGGGGCGTATGTCATTCGCAGGGACATGGGTGCAGCGGATGAGCGGGGCGGGTCTTTCCTGCCGCGATTTCCTTGTGCGCGCGGGTCTCGTCCTCGTTCTGTCCCTGAGCGTCGCCAGCGTCGTCGTCAACCCATATGCAGAAGTAGCCGTGACGCTGGATGGGGATGATGTGGCGGAGCTGGCCTTCGTCATTGCGCCCCAGTTGATTTCCGACGCCTCGGTGGCTCGCGTCTCGACGGACCAGATCCCGGATTTTAGATTTGACGACCTGCGCGCCGAGCGCCTGGCGTCCTCGCATGACTGGCGGGTCGACAGCGTCGTCAAAGCGCGGGGGCCGCCCGCTTGAAAAAATGCGCTCCGACGCCGGACTTGATCGCCGACGGGAGCGCATGACGGTGCAGGTCGCCGTTCGAGTCTATACCCCCAAGCTGACTGTTGGAGGACAGAGGTCTGGGGTCGTAACAAGGGGGCGCGTCGGTGGGGGCGCCTTTTCAATCGAGGACCGGGGATCCGCCAGTGCGGATCGACAACCCGAAAGGTACTTAGATGCTTGATTGGCTTAACGCCCTAGGTCAGGGCTTGGACATCATCATGACCTGGCATCGAATGGCGCTCCTGTGGGGCGGCGTTCTCTGCGGTCTTGCGTTGGGCATTCTTCCTGGCATTGGCGGCGTCGCGGGGACGGCGCTTCTTCTGCCCTTCACCTACAGCATGGATCCGGCCGCCGCGATGGCGCTGCTGCTTGGTCTTGCGGCCACCACGACCCACGGCGATCCGATCTCCGCGATCGTGCTCGGCGCCCCTGGCCATGCGGCTTCCGCCGCCACGGCGCTGGACGGCTATCCGATGACGAAGCGCGGCGAAGGCGCCCGCGCTCTAGGCGCGGCCTATATGTCGGCGCTCATCGGCGGCCTCTTCGGCGCGGTGCTCATGGCTGTGGCTCTCCCGGTCGTGCGTCCGGCGATCCTGTTCATCGGTTCGCCTGAACTGCTAGCTCTGGCGGTCTTCGGTATTTCCATGGTGGCGGTGCTTTCGGGCAATGCGCCGCTTCGCGGCCTCACCGCAGCCTGCTTCGGCATGATGCTGGCGATGATCGGCTCCGATCCGCAGACCGGCACCCTGCGCTGGACGATGGACAGCCTGTACCTCTGGGAGGGCCTGCCTCTCGTGCCGCTGACCCTTGGCGTCTTCGCGCTGCCTGAGCTTTGCGATCTTCTCGTCGCCCGCACCTCGGTCGTGCAGAGCGGCAAGATGGAGAACAACTGGAAGGGTCTGTGGCGCGGTTGCTTGGACTGCTACGATCACTTCTGGCTGAACATGCGCTGCTCGTGGATCGGCTCTGTCATCGGCGCGATCCCTGGCATCTCGGCGGCGGTCATCGACTGGATCTCCTACGGTCATGCTCTCAAGACCGAGAAGGAGGCTCAGCGGACCTTCGGCAAGGGCGACGTGCGCGGCGTCATCGCCGCAGAAAGTGCGACCTGCTCGCGTGAGGGCGGCGCTCTCATCCCCACCATCGTTTTCGGCGTGCCCGGCTCAGCCGGCATGGCGATCCTGCTGGGCGCCTTCCTCATGCACGGCCTGGTCCCCGGACCTGACATGCTGACGAAGAACCTCGCCATCACTTATTCGATGGTCTGGTCGATCGCCATCGCGAACATTCTGGGCTCGGGACTGTGCTTCCTGTTCTCCAGCCAGTTCGCGAAGCTTGCTTCGCTGCGCTACTCCCTCATCCTGCCGGTCGTGCTTTGCATGGTCTACATCGGCGCCTTCGAGGGCAAGCGTCAGTGGGGCGATCTCTATTCGCTGCTGTTCTTCGGCGTCTTCGCCTGGGCGATGAAGCACTTCAAGTGGCCCCGTCCGCCGCTGGTGCTGGGCTTCATTCTCGGCGGCATCCTCGAGCGTTATATGTTCATCTCCATTCAGCGCTACGGCGTGTCGTGGATGTGGCGTCCGCTCGTGGTCGTGATGTTCGTGATGGCGCTCCTATCGCTGCTGCGTCCCTTCCTGCAGGACGTGAAGGCGCACGGCGGTCTCAAGGGCATGCTCTCGGACTTCCATGCCCCGAAGCTCAACTCGTCGCAGGCCTTCCCGGTGTTCATGATCGTGGTCTTCCTCGTCATGATGGCCGAAGCCATGACCTGGAACTTCTACGCGCGGATCATCCCGACCATCGTGGGCAGCGGAGCCTTGCTCTTCTGCACGCTTTCCCTGTGCAACGACCTCTTCAAGAGCGACGTCCACAAGGCTCGCTCCGCCGAGGCTGCGGCCAAGGGCGAAGTCGACGAGAAGATGCACATGGACATCGGCAGCAACATCACCCATCTGTCGCCCACGACGATCTTCCTGCGTGGCGTCATATTCTTCGGATGGATGGTGGCGTTCCTGATTTCGATGGCGTTGATCGGTCTCATCCCGACTGTTCCGATCTTCATCATCGCCTTCATGCGCGTAGAGGCGAAGGAGCCCTGGAGCATCACGCTTCCCATGGCGATCTTCATGACCTTCTTCATCTACTTCCTTTTCGATTGGTTGCTCGCCATTCCGTGGCCGGGTTCTTTCCTCGGCGACTTCTGGCCGTTCTGGAAAGAACACATCCCGAGCGCCTGATCGCACAACGAAAAGAGGGCCGTCGCAGCGATGCGGCGGCCTTTTTCCTTTCAGGCGAAGGTCTGCATGGAGGCGAAAAAAGGCCGGATCGCCAAGGGCGTCCGGCCTTTCATTTGGTCGTTTGTGAGTGGTCTAAGCTGCTTGCGACGCCTTAGAGCGCGCCGCCTGCCAGCCAATCCGCGCCGCGCTTGTAAAGCGCCTCCACAGTCGGTCCCTTGAGGCCGGGCATGTCCAGCTTGATCTTGTAACCGATCTTGGATTGCAGATAAGCGAGGTGGCGATAGCCCTCGGGGAAGCTCATCAGCAGGGTCTGGTCGAGTTCGATCTTGGCTGCTGGGTCCACAGGATCCATGCGATCCTTTTCATAGATCGGCTGGCGCAGCACGAAACCCCATTTGCCGTTGCGGCGTTCGATCAAATCATAAAAGCGCCCGGTGCAGACAACGTCCACCAGCACGTCATGTACGACCGCGCGTTGGCTGATCGTCATCTTGGTCTGGGAAACGGCTCGATCGCCATTGAGCTCAATCGAATTGCCGCCGAGGAAATGCAGGATTGAAACGCCCTTGGCCCAGCCTTCCTTGCTCATGGCGATGAATTCATCGGCCGTGCCCTGCGTCCAGGTCGCCTGCATCACGCCATCATCATGCCAGACGGTGCGGAAACGATCCCAATCGCCAGCGTCGCGCCACACGGCCCAATTGTCGACGAGTTGCTTGATTGTGAGGCGGTCGAGAAGTTCTTGATCCATTTTAGTCTCCCTATTTTCCTGACGGCTTTAACCGAGACCGGGCCGCTTGCCAATTCGCAAGCTTTGCGCGGCTCAAGTGACGGATTCGGCGCTGTAGCGGGCGATGAGGCCGTTTCGCACACAGACCCCGTGGACATGCACGAAGAAGCCGGCTGCGGCCGCCAGGTAAACCAGCGAAAGACCGAATGCTTGAGCGAGGGCCGTGTAATCAGCTTGTCCGCCTTGTGTGATCGCGCGGAGGGTTTCGAACACATATGAAGGCGGCAGGGCGTAGGCGAGTGGCTGCATCCAGCCGGGTAGCGATGAGACTGGATAGAAGACGCTCGCAAAAGGCGACAGCACGGCCGGTAGCGGCCAGATCAGCCATTCCGCCGCAGGACCAAGGCGCAGCACCATGGCGCTGCCTGCGACCCCAAGGGCGATGCCAAACAAAAAGAGCACCATCAGTCCCGGAATGATCGCCATGCCGTAGGACAGGAAGGAGAGGCCGAAGGCGAGGCTCGCGAGCGCGATCATCACCACCAGCCCAAGCAGACTGGTGCATATGCCGGTGAGCACGAGGCCAGTGACATATTCCGCCCGCGAAAGCGGCGAGGCGAAAATCGCGAGAAGATTGCGCGACCAGACGTCTTCAAAGAACGCCATGGTCACGCCCTGCATGACGCGCGACAGAAAATCCCACAGGAGCACAGCGCCGAGCATGGCCGGCACGAAGTCGAAACCCGGCGAAGCGATCGCGTTGAGATAGCGCGTGATGAAGCCCCATAGCATGACGTCGATCGCGATCCATGCGAAGAGAGGCAACACACGCGTCGGACTGCCACGCAAAAGATAAATCTGACGCAGGATGATCGCAGCGATATGGCGCATCTTCATGGCGCAATCTCCTCGTCAGAGCCACGTGAGAGATCTATGAAAAGATCTTCAAGGGAGGCCATTCCGTGCTTGCCTGGCAGTTCGCGCGGATCGCCCTCGATAAGAATGCGCCCGCGCGACAACAGCATCATCCGCGTGCAGACGGCGGCGACCTCATACATATTATGGCTTGTCCATAAAACAGCGCCTCGCTCGCGCTGCGCGTAGTCGCGGATGTGATTGCGGATCGTGTCGGCGGTTGAGGGGTCGATGGAGGCGGTCGGCTCGTCGAGAAGCAGAAGCCTCGGCTTGTTCAAAAGCGCCTTCGCCAGGCTTACGCGCGTTTGTTCGCCAGATGACAGAAGGCCGCAGCGTGTGTTGCGGTAACGCGTCAGATCGAACATCTCCACCATCTCATCTATGCGGGCGGAGAGTTCAGGCACATCATACATCATACCGAAGATGCGCAGATTCTGAACAACTGTAAGATTGCCTGGCAGCGGGGCGTAAACGGCCGAGAAATTGGTCTGCGCAAGGGCTTCTTCGCGGTGCGCGCCAAGATCGACGCCAGCAATTGCGACGTTTCCGTAACTTGGCGCAAGTACGCCAAGGATCATGTTGATGGTCGTTGTTTTGCCTGCGCCGTTAAGTCCAACTAGGCCGACGATTTCGCCCGGAGCGATGGAAAAAGACAGGTCGTCCACCACAGTGCGGCCGAGGAAGCTTTTGCTCAGATGATCCACCTTGAGGGCGGGCTGGGAAAGGGCTGACTTCGTCAATGGCGTGATCCTTTGCGGCCTGGTCGCCAGCAGGCGCATTTGTGATGAAGCTTCCCGACAAACGCGCGCACCATTTAACGAGCTTATCTCTTGCTGACCAGCCAGCCCTTGGCGAACTGGCGAGCCTTGGACGCGTTTCCTTCTTACGATCAGGGCTTAGCGCCCATAATGTCTGGCCAAGCTGTGGGGAGGTCGAAATGGGCCGTAAATTTTCGACTGCCGAACTGCGTCTGCCGATAGGGGTTGCACGGTCGCCATCAGCGCCGATACCGAGGAAGAACTGATGGAGGCCGCTGTCCAGCATGCCGCTGCGGTTCACAATGAAGAAGATACGCCCGAGCTGCGAGATTATATCCGCAAGATGATGCAGGACGTTGGGCAGCAAGACCCAGCATCGCGCAAGCCTCCTCATGCTGCGTGAACTCAGTCAGTGCGCAATTAAATCGAATGAGGAGTTCAAATATGCAAGCAAAACGCGCATTCCGAAAAGGAACTCGCGTTTTGCTTGATAAGTTTGAGCCTTAATCTAACGCGATCACAGGTATTTGATCGCACGTAAGGTTCAGGCGAGGGCGACTGAACCGCCACGACCACGACCCTTCACAATCTTATCCGCCGCAAAAAGAGTTGCGTGGACCTTCCAATAACGGGTTTCGCTCCAGCCAAGGGTGAAGCGCAGCGCGCCATTTCCGGCCGAAGAGCCGAGCTTGCGCAAGGTGGCGATGAAAACCTTCGAGTCCTGTTCAACAGTTGGGCGAGCCATTTATCTTTTCCATTTGCGTGAATTACAACGCTTAACGCGCGTGTGTATATAAGTTGCTAACTGCTTCTGTCCAGTATCGCAAGAGTCTTTCAAGTTAAGTTTTAAAACTTATGCTAAAAAGACAGGCGCATACTCCTTCAGTTAGCGCGGCTTCACTAAATGGTTTTGCTATCCAACGCAATGATTTGGTTGCGGGTCCGGACGCAATCTCTCGCGGAAAGGCGCTCGTCACGATAAACGGAATGTGCAATTCGATAAGTCTTTGCGCGATGGGTCCGCTATCGCCATCAGCGATATTAAAATCAAGAATCGCCGCATCAGGACGTTCTTGTTCGAGAAAATTCAGACATTCGTGATTGCTTCTGAAAGGCCCCGCCACCTTTAATCCGCTATCCATCAGGATGTCTGCGATAAGGTCCGAGACGAATATCTCATCTTCCACGATCAGGATGCTGGCGGTTTCATCGAGTTTTGTCATGGAGGATGATCCAAACTTTCGCAGACTCTACGCGCGTAACTTCATCTAAATTGGCGAGCGCCGCTCATGATGCGGCTAATCATGAAACGTCGGGCCAATCGAAAATATATATTCATCCCAACATGGTCGATTATTTCGATGCTATCGTTAGAATATATGGATGGTTATCACCACAAATCGTACAATCACATTCGATCATGACTGTTTGTTTAGTTTGGTTAAAGCAAGCGAATAAGCGCTGCATGTAAAATTTTTGAGAATGTGCGTGGTTAATGGCGCCGTGCGCTTTAAATCCCAGCTTTGGCTCTGCCTTTTTTGAAATATTTCAGACTGACGGCGGCTGCCCTGTACCCATGGCCGCGCCGCTCTATCTAAGCGCGCAGAGCAACCCATAAGGCGGCTGCAACGCTGCGGCGCCTCGGAGCGCAGCCCCATGTCAAGACAAGACGCGCCTAAGCAGCCAAGACGTATTCTTGTGGTCGAGGATGAGCCATTCATCGCCATGGGCCTTGAGCAAATCTTGCCAAAGCTTGGCTATGAGGTGGTGGGCGTCGCTTCTTATCTGCGAGAGGCGCTAGCGAAGGCGGAGGCGGGCGGCTTCGATCTCGCGGTGCTCGACGTCAATCTTGGGGGCGAATTGTCTTATCGCGTCGCAGATGTCCTGTTGTCGAAGGGCACGCCATTCGTCTTCTGCACCGCTTACGCCGACGTTGCGTTCGGGCGCTATGAAAATGTGCCGGTCTTGCAAAAGCCATTTGAGAAGAAAGCGCTGGCTCGCGCCATAGAAGAGGCTCTGGCGGGCGCGCAGCCGACGCGAGTGGCGTGAGGGGCAGGGCCCCTCTAGCCGGTTGGATTACTGAGCGATGAACGCTTTGGCGGCCGCCTCGACATCATAATCATAGAGGCTTTTGCGGAAGGCCGCCGCATTGCGGATCTCCTCGTCGCGCTGTTCGATGCTCTCATATTGTGAATCGTAGCGCTTGCCGTTCTGGCGGGCCTCGGTCTGCACCATGGAGGCGCGCGGGAGGCGCAGGGTCTCATAGGCCTTCAGCATGGCGGGAACCTCGTCGCTCCCACGGCCTTCCAGCAGCACGCCCAGAGCCACGGCGTCCTCGACAGCCTGGTTCACGCCCTGACCAAGGTGCGGCAGCATGGCGTGGGCGGCGTCGCCGAGAAGGGCGAGGCGTCCGTTGATCCAGGTCCGGAGCGGGCGACGATCAAAGAGGCCCCACCAGAAGCAGGTCTCGACCTTGGACAGAAGGTTCGTCACGCGCGGATCCCAATCGGCGAAGGAGGCCGCGAGCTCGTCGCGATCGCCGATGGCTGACCAGGATTCGAGCGTTTCATGGGGGGTCGGCACGAAGCCGACATAGTTGAGCAGGGTTCCGCTGCGCACTGGGAAGACCATGAAGTGCTTGCCCTCACCCATCCAGACCTGGTGCGTATCGTCGGGCCAGGCATCGAGCCGGTCGCGGGCCAGAAGGCCGCGATAGGCGCGGAAACCCGAATATTCCGGCGGGCTCGGCTCGACGACAAAGGGCTGCATGGCGGAGTTGATGCCATCCGCGGCGACAACGAGATCCGCCTCGAAGCTTTCGCCATTGGCGAAGCGCACCGTCGCCTTGTCGGCGGTCTGGGAGAAGTCCACGGCGCGATGACCGGTACGCACGGCGCCCGGTGGAAGGCCAGCCGCGAGCGCGTTCAGAATGTCCGCACGGTGCATGCCATACATGCCGTTCCATCCCGCCGAGTCCGTCGTAAGGATGTTGCCGACGATGGAGCCGTCCTTGCGGTTATAGTGGGACCCCGGGTTTATCTTGCCACCGACCTTCGCCAAGGCCTCGCCAAAGCCCATGCGCTCAAGCTGGCGCAGGCTGTTGGGGTAAATGAAGATGCCGGCCCCGACCTCGCCAAGCGCGGCGGATTGTTCGAAAACCGTGACCTCGAGCCCCCGCTGCATCAGGGCGTTCGCCGCAGCGAGCCCACCCATGCCACCGCCGATGATCGCTACGCGCACCTTGCTAGCCCCGCTCATTTCCTGTCCCCAATTGCTTCAAGCATACGTCCGGAATGGCTCACCGGACCAACGTCGCGCCATTTGAACATAGGCATGCAGGCTTCGCCACCGCAGAAAGGTCGCAGGGGGCGTGGTTGAGGATCTGTCTGAAAATTCCGGGAAAAGGGTGGTAGCGGAGGAGGGACTCGAACCCCCGACACAAGGATTATGATTCCTCTGCTCTAGCCAGCTGAGCTACTCCGCCCCTGCAGAACTGATCTCGTCAGCGCTGCGAAGCACGCGGGGTATAGGTTGGGGGGGCTTGTGGTGTCAAGCAGCGTTTGCGGCTGTTGGGCAAGCCCCCGGTGAATCCGCGCTTTATGGGGCGTGACCGGCGGCGGCGTGCGGTGTAGAACAGCTTCAGCATCAGGGAGGCCCCGTCGCGGGGCGATAAATATGAATTTCTGGACGAAAGCCGCCGCAGGGCTATTTTTCGCCGGTTTCGCCGCTGGCGCGGCGCAGGCGCAGGCCCCGGCCGTCGATTCTTTCTACAAGGGCAAGACGGTCGAGCTGATCATCGGCTACCCGCCGGGTGGCAGCAACGACGTCTATGCGCGGCTCCTGTCCACCCATCTTGGCAAGCATATCCCCGGCCAGCCCACGGTCGTCGCCCGCAACATGCCTGGCGCGGGCAGCTTCCTCGCCGCCAATCACATGGCGTCGGTCGCCGCCAAGGATGGGCTCTCCCTCGCCATCTGTGCGCCCACCATGGCGCTTGACGAAAAGCTCGGCACTCAGGGCGTGCGCTTCAAGACCGCGCAATATAACTGGATCGGCCGTATTTCGCCGCTCGTGAACATCGTGATGGTCTCGAAAAAGTCTTCTGTGAAGACTGTGGCTGACGCGCAAAAGGCCGAGGTCACGCTGGCGGGCACCGGCGTCGGGTCGACGGTTTCGATCTATCCGAACGTCATGAACAACATGTTCGGCACCAAATATAAGCTCATCATGGGCTACAAGGGCTCGAATGAGGCCATGCTTGCGGTGGAGCGGGGTGAGGTCGAGGGCCACTCAACAGCTTGGGAGGCGCTGAAGACGGCTCACCCCAGCTGGGCGCCTGAAGGCTTCGTGACGATCCCGGTCCAGTTCTCCCTGTCGCGCATCGCCGAATTGCCTGATGTGCCGACCTTGATGGAATTCGCGCGTAATGCGGACGAGAAGCGCGTGCTCGAGGCCATCCTCAACGCTACGGAAGTTGGCGCCGCCTTCTTTACGACGCCGGGCGTTCCCGCTGAGCGCGTGTCGGCCCTGCGCCGCGCCTTCGACGCGACCATGCAGGACCCCGAATTCAAGGCGGATGTCGAGAAGATGCGTGTGGGCCTGCATCCCCTCAAGGGCGAGGATCTGCAGAAACTTGTGGCGCAGGTCAGCGATCTGCCCGCCGACATCACCGAGCAGGTGCGCACGGTCTATCAGCAGTAACGCCTGACCTTAGGGAGAGCGCGATGACGGAGCCACGTTGGAAACATGATGGGGTCCGCGTGATCCCGGCCAATAGCCTTGATCCCAACACCGCCCAGACGCCCGGCATG
>CANGOK010000082.1 GCA_947455285.1 Beijerinckiaceae bacterium
CCCATGGAATGGGGCGCGGCCTCGAACCGGAACACCGGCAGCGGCAGCCGCGAGTAGAATCGCAGGCAAAAGAGGAGGTCGCTGATCGGACGCATGGCCACTGAATGGGCCATTGCGCGCGCCCTGTCGAGCCCGGCTTTGCAACTCCTCCCGATCCCGATATGACCCGGGGACATCCATTCGAGAGCACCCCATGTCCGCTTCCGGCCTTCCCTTTGACGATATCCGCGCGCTCCTGCCCCTGATGCCGGCCGCCTCCGAGACCTGTGTGGAGGATGCGCGCGCGCGGGAAAATCAGCTGACGAAGCCTGCGGGGTCGCTGGGGCGGCTTGAGGAGATCGTCCTTCATATGGCCGCATGGCAGGGCCGCTCGCGCCCGGTGGTGCAGCGTCCGGTCGTCGCGATCTTCGTCGCCAACCACGGCGTGACCGCGCAGGGCGTCTCCGCCTATCCGGCCGCCGTGACCCGCGCGATGCTGGAGAACTTCGCTGCGGGGGGCGCGGCCATCAATCAGATCTGCGCCGCCTATGACCTTGGCCTCAAGGTCTTCGAACTCGCGCTCGATCATCCCACGCCCGACATCACGCAGGAGCCGGCCTTCGACGAGGCTGCCTGCGCGGCCACCTTCGCCTTCGGCATGGAGGCGATCGCGGGCGGCTCAGATCTTCTGTGCCTTGGCGAAATGGGCATCGGCAACACTACGGTCGCCGCCGCCATCTATCACGCGCTTTATGGCGGCGAGGCGGAGGATTGGGTTGGCCGCGGCACGGGCGTCGATGATGCGGGCCTTGCGCGCAAGGCCGATGCGGTGCGCCGCGCGGTGGCGCTCAACAAGGGCCATCTGAACGACCCCCTGGAAGTCATGCGCCGCCTCGGCGGACGCGAAATCGTCGCCATGGCCGGCGCCATCATGGCCGCACGCATGGAGCGCGTGCCGGTGATCCTCGACGGTTATGTGGTCACAGCCGCCGCCGCGCTGCTTCACGCGCTTGACCCGCACGCTATCGACCATTGCCTCGCGGGCCATCTTTCGGTCGAAGGCGCCCATGGCGAGGTTCTCGCCCGGCTCGGCAAAAAGCCGCTGCTCGATCTTGGCATGCGCCTCGGCGAAGGCTCAGGCGCCGCGCTCGCCGCAGGCGTCGTGAAGGCCGCCATCGCCTGCCATAGCGACATGGCGACGTTTGAGCAGGCGCAGGTGCCGGGGAAGGCGCATTGAGGGCGGGATTTTTTTGGGGCTCCGCCTTGACATGAATGTTAGCTGGCGCGAAATTTAATACATGCGCACCAACGTCAAAGCTCCAGTTAAAGGTCCTGCCGCGTCGCGGATGGGGGCCTTTGTCGCGGGTGTTTTGGACGGCTGGGGGGCGCAGGCCAATCTGTTTTCTTTTGCTTTTTCAAACCGATCTCTGACGACCTCGAAGGCGTCAAACATCGGCTCGCCTGCTCAGGCTTGGGCAGAGGCGTTCGATTTTATTCATAATGGATTTGAAAGCGTCGCCAACGATGTCAAACGAACCGATAAGCGACGGGCTTCAGCAAGCAGGCGTTCGACCTGACGCGGTTTCTGCTGAAGCTGCGAACCAAATTGTTGAGCCGAACCAGCGGCTTGAGCGCGGCGAGTTTCCGCTCGAAACTAAAGCTCAATTGGTCACGACAATGGTTTCCATGACGGGACCTTTGCCGCCTCCGGCCATTGCAAGGGAATACGAAGAGATTTGCCCGGGCTTTGTCGATCGTTCTTTGCGGATGGCGGAAAAGGCTCAAGATGCTGCGATTGAAGCGGCGCAAGACGAAAGGCGTAAAAATCAGCTTTACCGTTTAATTGGGATGATATGCGCCGCCATTCTAAGTTTTTCTTTGATCATGGCAGGCGCCTACATCGCTGTTTATGAAAACGTTTACGTCGGCGCTTTCACCGCTCTTGCGAGTTTCATTGGAAGCGTCGTGGTCGCGTTCATCAACGGGCGCCCGTTGCGTGATCAATCCCCCATGGAAAGCGATAAGAAAATTTTCGATCAGAGGGCTGCACACAATAAGCATCCGCCTTCACGGAAGAAACGCCGCTAATCAGCGCCCTCCCATCAACCGCTCCCCATCCGCACGAAACCGCTTCCGCGCCTCCTCACGCGCATAAAACATATGCCCGCCCGTATAGGTCTCGAAGCGCAGGCGGTCGGGTGAGCCGGTGAGGGGGATTTGGTCGAGGACCATGCGGGTTTCGAAATAGGGGGTCACGAGATCGGTTAGGCCGTGGGCGACGAGCACGCCCATTTTCGGGTCGAGCGCCATGGAGTTGCGCAGATCAGTCACGGCCTCGGGATGAGAGCCGCGATCCCACTGGCGTCCCGCTTGTTCGTTCTGGAACTGGTAGCGGCCATTCTCCACCACCCAGTTGAGCCTCGTGCGATAGAGATCGACCATGGCTTCGGTGATGGGCGCGTGGAGGCCGAGGCGCAGTTGGTCTTCAGCGGTGTTGCGGGGCGAGAAGGGGTTGGGGTCGAGGCCTGTGGCGTTGCCATCATAGAGGCTCGAAACGCGCCCCTGATCGCGGTTGATTTCGCGTGCGAAAATTTCGGCGGAGATGCGCCCGCCAAGGCGGCGCACCAGCGCATAGTCGAGCCCTGTCAGATCCGCTTCACGGCGTGAGAGGCGTTCAAGCGCCGATGGATCGTTCACGCCTTTCATCAGATCGGAGAGAAACTCGCCTGTCGCATAGGCCTCCACATCGCGCAGGTTCTCCCGAGTAATCGGGTCTTTGCGCTCGCGCGCGGTCGCAGTGAAAGAGGGCAGCCTTGCGACGTAAGACAAAACCGAGCCCGAGGCGTTGAAGCGCGCGAAATCCAGCACGGGCGAAACAAGCACCAGCCCGCTCACGCCGACGCCCTGATCGGTTTGCAGGACATGGGCGATCTTGGGCGCGCGGAAGCCGCCGTAGCTTTCGCCGAGAATGAATTTCGGCGAGGCTTCACGTCCATTGGCCTGCACCCAGCGGCGTATGGTGACGGCGAGCGAATTGATGTCGCCATTGGTGCTCCAAAGGGATTTCCGGACCTCGTCGCCACCGAGAATCCGACTGTAGCCAGTGCCGGCGGGGTCAAGAAAAACAAGATCCGTGAAGTCGAGCCATGTCTGCGCATTGGGCTCAAGAGTGGGCGGCGCTGATGGTCTTGCGGCGTCGCCATCCATATTGAGCCGCCATGGGCCGAGCGCGCCAAGCTGCAGCCATGCGGAGGCGTAGCCGGGGCCGCCGTTGAAGACGAAGGTCACGGGACGATTGCGCGCCTCTGCGCCGTCCAACGCATAGGCGATGAAGGCCATGTCGGCGTGGGGCGCGCCAGTGGTCGCGTCGAAAAGACGGATGGTTCCGGCTGTCGCCTTGAAGGAGAGGCTGCGGCCCGGCAGGTCGACTTTATGCTGCGTCGTTGCGTCAGGCGGCAGGCGTGGCAGTTCACCCGCAGGGCGCTGCTCGGTGGAGCGGCGTTGCCCGGAAGGCTGGCTTTGCGATGGTTGTTCCTGTGTTCGCTGCTCTTGCGCCTGCAGCGGCGCCATGGCGAGGGTCAGGCCCAGAGCTGCGCAGGCGATCTTTTGAAGCAAAGCGTGAAGCGTCATGGCGCGTCCTCCGAAAGCCAACATAGCGCGGCCGGGCGCGAACGGAAGTTCTGCTGTTGCGCGACCGGGATTGCGGGGCTAGGCAAGACTCATGCAGCGCGCCTTCGATCCGGATCTTGAAGCCTGTCTCAAGCGCATCAGCGCCTGCCGCCTGTGCCGCGATGCGCCCAAGGGCGCGCCCTTGCCGCACGAGCCGCGTCCGGTGTTGCGGTTCTCTTCGAGTGCGAGGCTGCTCGTCTGCGGACAGGCGCCCGGCGTGCGGGTGCATCGGTCGGGCCTGCCATTCGACGATCCCTCCGGCGAGCGTCTGCGCAGCTGGATGGGGATCGACCGGGAGACCTTCTACGACGTCAGCCGCGTCGCCATCGTCCCTATGGGTTTTTGCTTTCCTGGGCTCGACTCTAATGGCTCCGATCTTCCGCCCCGGCCCGAATGTCGCTCCCTCTGGCATGACGAACTCTTCGCGCTCGCGCCGCAGATCGAGACCATTTTGCTCCTTGGCTCCTACGCGCAGGCCTATCATCTGCGCCGCCTTGGCCATGAGCGGGTCAAGGGCGAGGGCATGACGGGTCTCGTGAGCCGCTGGCGGGACTTTTCAAGCCGCAGCCCGCGCCTCATCCCGTTGCCCCATCCTTCATGGCGCAACAGCGGTTGGCTCAAGCGCAACCCATGGTTCGAGGCGGAGCTTGTGCCGCAGATCAGGGCGGCGGTGCGGGCGGCTTTGACGCCTGCCCCTTGAAGCTCCGCCGCCTTTATGGGAAGTCCCAAGGGGAATTGGAGGGACGAGAATGGCCAAGGTCGCATTCATTGGGCTCGGGGTCATGGGCTATCCCATGGCGGGGCATCTCAGGGTCAAGGGCGGGCATGAGGTGACGGTCTACAACCGCACCGGCGCCAAGGCGCAGGCCTGGGCCGCGCAGTTTGGCGGGCACGCCGTCGCCACCCCGCGCGAGGCGGCGCTGGGTCAGGACATGGTTTTCGCCTGCGTCGGCAATGATGACGATCTGCGGCAGGTGACGGTTGGCGCAGATGGCGCCTTCGCCGGCATGGCCAAGGGCGCGATCTTCGTCGACCACACCACCGCTTCGGCGGATGTGGCGCGCGAGCTTCACGCAGCGGCCACCGCCGCCGGCTTCGGCTTCATCGACGCGCCTGTCTCGGGCGGGCAGGCGGGCGCCGAGAATGGCGTGCTGACGGTGATGTGCGGCGGCGATGCGGCGGTCTATGCCAAGGCGGAGCCGGTCATCGCGGCCTTCGCGCGCGCATGCCGTCTCATGGGGCCTTCGGGCGCCGGGCAGCTCACCAAGATGGTCAACCAGATCTGCATCGGCGGCCTCGTGCAGGCTTTGTCGGAGGGCGTGCATTTCGCCCAGAAGGCGGGGCTCGATGTCGAGGCTGTGATCGAGGTCATTTCGAAGGGCGCCGCCCAGTCATGGCAGATGGAAAACCGCTACCGCACCATGAACGAAGGCAAGTTCGACTTTGGCTTTGCGGTGGACTGGATGCGCAAGGATCTTTCGATCTGCCTTGAAGAGGCTCGCCGCAACGGAGCGCAATTGCCCGTCACAGCCTTGGTCGATCAGTTCTACGCCGAGGTGCAGAAGCTCGGCGGCGGACGCTGGGACACCTCGAGCCTGCTGGCGCGGCTGAAATAATCTGGCGCTGACGCACAAATGAAAACGCGGCCCTCGCAGGCCGCGTTTTGTTTTATCGGGGGCAGGCCGGTTGGCCGGGATTGCCGCAATAGGGCGATTTGCCGTTTTGCTGCTGCTGGCCCCGTTGCTGCTCTTGGGCGCGCTGCTGCTGTTGTTGTTGTTGGGCGCGTTGCTGTTCCATCGCGCGCTGCTGTTCCTGCGCGCGCTGTTGCTGCTGCTGCTGCATTTGCTGCTGCTGAGCTCTTTGTTGCTCTTGAGCACGTTGCTGCTCTTGAGCGCGACGCTGCTGCTCGGCTTGCTGTTGCTGTTGCGCGCGCTGCTGTTCTTGCGCGCGTTGCTGCTCCATCGCGCGTTGCTGTTCCTGCGCGCGCTGTTGCTGCTGCTGCAACTGCTGTTGCTGCGCCTGTGGCGGCGCGGCGGGCTGGGCGGGCGCTCCTTGAGGAACGGGACGCTGCTGCGATCCCGTCGGCGCCTGCGTCTGCGGAGGGGCGGGCGGTTGCTGGCCTGCTGGCCTCGGCTGACCAGGCTGAGGCGTAGGTTGCAGGCTTTGCGGCGCAGCCGTTGGAGCAGGCGTTCCGGGCTGAGTGGGCCGCGGTAGGGCGCCCGCTGGCGGAGGAGCGCCAGCGCCGGATGTAGGAGGCGCAGTCGTAGCGCCGGGAGCGCCGACAGGCCGAGGCTGGCCGGCCAGGGGAGCCGGTTGTTGGACCTGCGGGGCGGCGCTCGGCTGGGCGGGACGCGGCAGGGCGCCTCCCGGCGGAGGTGCGCCAGCGCCGGGTGGCGGAGGCGGGGTCGTCGCGCCCGGAGCGCCCGCCGGCCTTGGCTGGCCGGGCAGTTGCGTCGGTTGCGGGCTCTGTGGCGCGGCGGCCGGTGAAGGAGCGCCCGGCTGGACAGGACGCGGCAAGGCGCCTGCTGGTGGGGGAGCGCCAGCGCCTGCGGGCCTTGGCTGGCCGGGCAGCGGAGCCGGCTGCTGAGCCTGCGGCGTCGCCCCGGGAGCGGGCGCGCCTGCAGGACGCGGCAGGCCGCCGGCTGCTGGAGACGTTCCCGCGTCAGGCGGAGGCGGCGCGGTGGTTGCTGCGGGTGCGCCCGCAGGTCTTGGCTGGCCGAGCAGGGGCGCCGGTTGTTGGGGCTGCGGCGCAGCTCCGGGCGTGGGCGACGGGCGCGGCTGCGCGGGCGCTTGCGGCGTAGTCACGGGCTGGCTCACCTGACCCTGTTGCTGGATGATCTGGGTCATCGGACGCGCGGGCGTCGCCACCGGCGGCATGAATGGTTGCGCGCTTGCTGGCTGGCCAGCAGGCGCCTGCCCCGCCGGGGGCGGTCCGCCGAAGCCGCCCGGGGCTCCTTGGGGCCGCTGGCCGGAGTCGCGACGGCGATCGCTGATGATCTTGCCAGCCACGATGCCAGCAGCCAGCGCTGCTGGAATCGCGACATAGGGAATGATGCTTCCGCTGGATTCGTGATGATGCATCGGCGGCGCGGCCACATAGGCGGGCGGGCGCACCCATGCGGGCGGCGGCGGGTCGTAGGGGGTCGGCAAGAAGTAGATCTCGTCGCGATAAAGATCCCGGGGCGGCGGGGGCGGCGGCGCCCACCATGGCGGCGGCGGCGGCAGGAAGCTCACGCGCGGCGGCGGCAGGCCATCGTCATCGAAATAGTAAGGCGCGGGCGCGTCGAAATAGCGGGCTTCATAGCTTGGCGGCGGCGCTTCTTCATAGAAGAAGGGATCGAAGCTTGATGGCGGCTGCAGCGGCGCCGATAGCCTTGCAAGCCTGCGGCGCGCATCAGTCGCGTGGGGGCCGCGCGGGTAGCGCTCGAGGTAGGACCAATAGGCGTTGGGCGTATTGGCTATGGCGGTGCGCCGCCATGTCAGAGCCTCGCGCCGCGCCGCCAGCAAGCCGCGCACCGTCTTGGCGTAGGGGCTGTTGGGATAGACGGCGAGGAAGTCCTGATAGGCCTGAATGGAGTCACGATCCAGCGCCGCCGCATAGGCGTCGGCCTCGGTGAAATCGCGGATGGGGCGGGCGCGCGATTCCTGCCGCTGGGCGGGGCTCACAGGCAAGGGGGGCGCATCAGGCGCGCGCTCGAGCAGCTGATAGTTCGGATCGACCCGGCTGGCGTTCCACGGAATCTGGGTGCTCTTCGTCAGCTCTGCGGTGCGCGTGCGAACGCGTGCGAAGGCGTCATCCACCGGCAGACCTGCGATGCGCAGGGTCTCAGAGATCGCCTGCGCATAGGGGCCGTAATCTCCCTTGGGAACAGGGGCGTAGGCGCCCGGCGCAGTGTTGAAGGCGATCAAGGCGCTTGGGTCTGGCTCCATGATGGCGAGGCCCGGCGCAAGCGGCTGTCCCTGTTTGCCGAAAGGCCCGTCATAAGCGAGGTCCAGCATCACGATATGGGCTCGGCCCGGCTGGCCGCTCAGGGCGCGCGTCATGTCGGAAATGCGGATGGCCTGAAACGAAACGTCCGTGTCGCGCTGCACGCGGGCGCCGACGGGCACGAAATAATTTTCGCCCTCCACCTGCAGCCCAAAGCCCGACAGATAGACTGCGGCGACGGCGTTCGGCCCGGCTGCGGCGACCTTCTCGACGAATTCGCGATAGGAGGCGCGCAGCGTGTCCTGATCGAGGTTGCGGGCGCCCGTGACATCGAAGCCCGCGCTGCGCAGGGTCTCGGCCACAAGGCCAGCGTCATTGGCGGCGGTAGGCAGGGGCGCGCCTTCATATCCATCGTTGCCGATGACGAAGGCGAACCGCGCTTCGGGCTGCGCTGTTTGAGCCATCGCCGGAGCTAAAGTCTCGGCTAGCAGGGCGAAAATGGCCAGAAAGGCCGTCGAGATACGTGCAAGTCGCTTCATGCGGCACCAAATGTGAGTAACGTCACCAACCCTTAATCAGCCGTTTGTGGCTGAACGCGGGCTGAACATTGGCGAATAGACCTAGCCTTCGTTGACCCGCCCGCCAAGGCGCTGTTATCGCTTATTGGACTTTTTGAGGACAACCATGATCACCGAAAAAGACGTTATGTCGGCTCTCGCCCGCGTCCCCGGCCCCGATGGCCAGACGCCGCTGCCCCAGTCCGGCGCGATTGCAGGCGTCACCACGGTGGGCGGCAAGGTCTATCTCTCGATCGCGATTGATCCAGCAAAATCAATGGCTATGGAGGCCATGCGTCGCACAGCTGAGACGGTGCTGAAGGGCCTGCCCGGCGTCTCCAGCGTAAGCGTCACGCTCACCTCCGAGCGCCCGGCCGGACAGGCCGCCGCCCCGGCAGCGCCCGGCCCGAAAGCTCAGACCGCCTCGCGGCAGACCGCAATTCCCGGCGTCAAACGCATTATCGCCGTCGCCTCAGGCAAAGGCGGCGTCGGCAAATCAACCACCTCGGCCAATCTGGCGCTGGCCATGGCCGCGCTTGGCTGGCGCGTCGGCGTGCTCGATGCTGACATTTATGGCCCCTCCATGCCGCGCCTCTTTGGCCTGCGCGGCAAGCCTGAGTCTGACGGCAAGGTCATTCGTCCCATGGAGGCCTATGGGATCAAGGTCATGTCCATCGGCTTCCTCGTCGATGAAGACGTCGCCATGATCTGGCGTGGGCCGATGGTTCAGTCCGCGCTGACCCAGATGATGCGTGACGTCGCATGGGGCGAGCTTGATTGCCTCGTCGTCGACATGCCGCCGGGCACCGGCGACGCCCAGCTCACCATGGCGCAGACCGTGCCGCTCGCAGGCGCTGTGATCGTCTCGACGCCGCAGGATCTTGCGCTGATCGATGCGCGCCGTGCCGTGGCCATGTTCCGCAAGGTCAATATCCCGATCCTCGGCGTGTTGGAGAACATGAGCTATTTCCTCTGCCCCCATTGCGGCGGACGCTCCGACGTCTTCGCCCATGGCGGCGCGCGGCACGAGGCGGAGCGGCTGGGCGCTCCTTTCCTTGGGGAAGTGCCGCTGCATATGGCCATCCGCGAAAATTCAGACGCAGGCAGGCCTGTGGTTGCGGTCGAGCCGCAGGGCGCTCACGCCGCTGTCTACAAGGCCATCGCCCAAGCGGTGATGCATGGCCTTGAGGAAGGCGGGGCCGCGCGGGCCTTTCCAAAGATTGTGATCGAATAACTTCGAAACGCCGCTTTTTCGCCCCATATCGTCTTCTCTGTTGCGTGGGTGTTGAGCCCACGCGGTCGAGGATTCGGTATGAAGCGTCGTGATTTTCTGACTGGCGCCGGTGTGGCTGGCGCAGGCGCGGCCATTGCTGCGCCCGCCATCGCCCAGAGCGCGCCGAGCGTGACATGGAAGCTCACGTCCAGCTTCCCCACCAATCTCGACATCATCTGGTCTGGCGCCCAGACCTTTGCTGAAGCTGTGCGTGAGATGACCGATGGTCGTTTCGTCATCGAGCTTCACCCCGCAGGCGAGATCGTGCCGCCGCTTGAAGTTCTCGACGCGGTGAAGAGCGGCAAGGCTGATTGTGCGCAGACGGCGCTTTATTATCACTGGGGCATGCAGCCCGCGCTCGTCTTCGCCACGGGCGTTCCCTTCGGCATGAACGCGCGTGAGCAGAACGCATTCTTTCGCCATGGCGGCGGCGTCGATCTCGTGAATGAATTGCTGGTGGAGCACGGGCTCTTCGCTTTGCCCGCAGGCAATACGGGCTGCCAGATGGGCGGCTGGTTCCGCAACGAGCTTCGTTCGGTGAATGATCTGCGCGGCCTCAAATTCCGCGTCTCCGGACTAGCGGGAAAGATGCTGACGCGGCTTGGCGTGATCCCCACCGGCGCCTCGCGCACGCAGATCGTCGGTGCGTTTCAAAGCGGCGCGCTGGACGCCGCCGGATGGGTTTCGCCGATTGATGATGAGAAGCTGTCGCTGGTCAGCGTCGCGCCCTGGTATTATTATCCCGGCTGGTGGCAGGGCAGCATGGCGATCCATCTCGCCTTTAATCTTGCGAAGTGGAACGCTCTGCCCAAGAGCTATCAAACCGTTGTGCGCGCCGCCGCTGAACTCGCCAACGCCGATGTGCTGGCGCGCTACGATACGCTCAATCCTGTCGCGGTGCGCAGGCTCGTGGAAGCCGGCGCCAAGCTGCGCGCCTTTCCGCAGGATATTCTTGAAGCCTGCTGGCAGGCCTCCATCGCCGAGTTTCGCGACGCAGGCGCAGCCGACCCCGCCTTTCAGCGCGTGCATGACGCATATATGCGCTTTCGCAACGAGCAATATGTGTGGTGGCAGGTGGCTGAATATCCCTATGACAATTTCATCATCCGTCAGCGCGCGAAAGGTTGAGCGTTTAATTTAGATCGAAATTGCGCTAGTCTGCCCCGACAGAGCAACGCGGGGCAGGAAACATGGCTGATCCCATCAGCATCGCCGAACAGGGCTATTTTTTCGTCGGCGGCCATTATGAGGAGCATCCTGACGGGCGCTTCCTCACTGGGCAGATGTATGTCGAATTCCAGATTCCCGCGCAGCGCACCAAGGCGCTGCCGATCGTCATGTTCTCAGGCGGCGGGCAAAGCGGCCTCAATTACACGGGTACGCCAGATGGCCGCGAAGGCTGGCGCCAGTTCTTCCTGCGCGCGGGCTATGCGGTCTATGTGATCGACCAGCCTTCACGCGCCCGCTCGCCGCATCAGCGCGAGACTGGCGACCAAACGCGCACACCGGTGCGACGCGTTCAGCAGCAGTTCACAGCGCCCGAACTCTACAAGCTCTGGCCACAGGCTGAGTTGCATACGCAATGGCCGGGCGAGGGCGTTGAGGGCGATCCTGTCTTCGATCAGTTCATGTCGCAGAATTTCCCCTCGCTCGCGAGCTTCCCTCGCCAGCAGGAACTCAATCGCGACGCAGGCGCCGCGCTCCTCGACCGTATCGGCCCCGCGATCCTGCTCACTCATTCGCAATCTGGAACCTTCGGCTGGCTGATCGCCGATGCGCGGCCTGAGCTTGTGAAAGCCATCGTCGCCATGGAGCCTTCAGGGCCTCCGGTCTTCGACAATGTGACCAAGGGCGCGCCTGATTGGTTCGAGGATGGGCCTTTCACCAAACCCTACGGACTGACGGCGCCGCCTCTTACTTATGATCCCCCGCTCGCGTCCCCGCAGGACCTGCGCTTCGTGCGGCAGGATAAGCCCGAAGCGCCTGATCGCGTGCGTTGTTGGGAACAGGCAGAGCCCGCGCGAAAGCTGGCTCACTTGCAGAACATTCCCGTGCTGGTGGTGGAGGCCGAAGCCTCCTATCACGCGCCCTATGACCATTGCACCGTGCGCTATTTGCGTCAGGCTGGTGTGATGAAGACAACCTACATCCGCCTCGCCGATCTCGGCATCCACGGCAACGGGCACATGCTCATGCTGGAGAAGAATAACGCCGAGATCGCAGAGGTCGCGCGCAAATGGCTTGAGGAGACGCTGGGGTAAATACCCTCCCCCCTGTTGTTCAGACCGGAGAGATGGTGGACACCTGTTCGGAGACATGGTGGACAGGTTGAGCATCGCCTTTCTCGGCTCGCAAGTCGAGGCTGGCGATGCGTTGGTGGCGGTAAAAGACTTCGTAGCAGCCGTCCTTATTGGTCGCTCGCAAGG
>CANGOK010000083.1 GCA_947455285.1 Beijerinckiaceae bacterium
CATTTATGACGCGACCGGCGTTCGGTTGCGTCGCGCGCCGTTGACGCCAGAGCGCGTGAAGTCTGGTATGGCTTAGGAGGCTCCATGCGGCAGATGAAACTGGGGCTGTTTCTCGCTCCCGGGGGCCATCACATGGCGGCCTGGCGTCATCCGGACGCTTACCCCTACGGCTTCAGCATCAACGCCTACATATCGGTCGCGCAGATTTGCGAACGCGGCTGTTTCGACATGTTGTTCGTGGCTGATGTGTTTTCCACGACCCGCGAAGGCGGGCGGCAAGATTCATTTCGCTTCGAACCGATGACGCTTTTGTCCGCATTGGCGATGACGACGAAGCATATCGGGCTGGTCGCGACCGCCACGACCTCGTTCAACGAGCCTTATAATGTCGCGCGTAAGTTCTCCTCGCTCGATCACCTCAGCGGTGGTCGCGCAGGATGGAACATCGTGACCTCCTCATCGACGCTTGAAGCATATAATTTTGGCCGGGAGGACCATCGTGAGCTTTCCGACCGCTATCGCAGGGCCCATGAATTTGTCGAGATCGTGCGGGGCTTGTGGGATAGTTGGGAAGATGACGCGCTGCTCATCGACAAGGAGAGCGGGTTCTTCTTCGACGCGAGCAAAATGCACATGCTCAACCACGACGGCCCGCAATTCAGCGTCCGCGGTCCCCTGACCCTGCCGCGTTCGCCACAAGGCCATCCTGTGCTGGTGCAGGCGGGATCCTCGGAAGATGGCAAGAATCTCGCTTCGCAATTTGCCGAAGTGATCTTCACGATTCAGCGCGAACTGCCTGCTGCGCAGGCGTTTTACGCGGATATTAAGCGTCGCGCCGTGTCTTTTGGCCGAGAGCCGGAAACCGCGCTGGTGATGCCGGGCGTAATGCCGGTGGTGGGGCGAACCCGGCAAGAAGCGCTGAACAAATATGAGCAGCTGCAAGCGCTGATCCACCCTGACGCCGGCGTCAAAGGCCTCTCGCGTACGCTGGGAATCGATCTCAGCGGCGTCGACGTCGATGGCCCATTGCCGCCCATCGATGTGGCGAAACTGTCGCAAAGCCGCGCGGTCGGCATGGTTGAGACGGCGAGGCGCGATAACCTCACCGTGCGCCAAGTTTATGAGCGCCTGCTCGTCTCAAAGGGCCATCGTCAATTGATAGGCTCATTCACGGACGTGGCTGATTCGCTGCAGGAATGGTTCGAGGCCTCAGGAGCGGACGGATTCAACGTCATGCCCGCGATGATGCCGACGGGCCTCAGCGACTTCGTCGACCTTGTCGTTCCAGAACTCCAGAGGCGCGGATTGTTCCGCAAATCCTATACCGGCTCCATGCTGCGCGATCATCTCGGCCTGCCTAAGCCTTCGGCTATCGGCGGCGCATGCTGATAGGTGGCGAAGTCAGCTGACAAGTGCTTGCCATAAGGGCCAAGCATACGAATAATGCGCTCTTGCTTGTTTTCTTTCGAGCAAACCAGTCGCCTCCGTGAGACAAAACGGAGCAAAGAAATAAATTGGGAGGTTGTCCTTGATCATCAGCGGCTATGATTCCTATCCGAATGTCATGCGGAAGGAAGATCCGACATGGAAATTCGCCCTTGGCGCAAGCCCGGTGACTGAAGGCTCCATCCTGCGGATTACTGATGAACAGGGCAATGAAGGCTTTGGCTATGCGTCCGCGACGCCGCATATGGGTGCTATCCCCGGTTCGCTTGAGGCGGAACTCGCCTATTTTCGCCCGCATGTGATGGGCCGTGACGCCGACGACATTGAAGCGATCGGCGCAGCCCTTGATCGCGCCATGCGTGGCGCCCCGCAGGCTAAGGCCGCCATTGATTGCGCCTTGCATGAGCTTCTTGCCAAGCGGCTTGGCGTTCCGCTGTGCCAGCTGTTCGGCGGCAAGATGCGGGACAGTCTGCCGATACTGCGCATTCTGGCCATCAAGACGCCGCAGGAAATGGCGAAGGCGGCGCGCAAGCTGGTTGATGAGGGCTATCGCTATCTCAAGATCAAGGTCCATGGCGAAGTGGATCTCGACGTGGCCCGCGTCGCCGCCATTCGCAAGGAAGTGGGCGACGATGTCCATCTGACGATCGACGCCAATCAGGCCTATACGGTGAAGAACGCCATCATCGCCATCAACCGAATGGCTGAATACAAGATCGATCTTGTGGAACAGCCCGTGCCCGCGGATAATTTCGAGGGGCTGGCGCTCGTCACCCATACAGTGCCCGTCAAGATTGAGGCCGATGAAGCGGCGGGCTCGCTGGCGGAAGTCTATCAGCTTGTCACGCGTCGGGCTGTGGACGCTGTGAGCCTCAAGGTCCCCAAGCTAGGCGGAATTCGCAACACCATCGCAGCCGCGCGGCTTTGCGAGCAGGGCGGCGTTTCGTATCGTCTCGGCGCGGCGGTCGGCTCGCGTCTCCTGGCCGCGCACGCGCTGCATCTGGCCTGCGCGTTGCCGGGCGTCGACTACGCCTGCGAACTCGGTGAATTCGCACGATTGCTGGACGACCCGTTCGATGGAATCGAAGTCGTGAATGGCGAGTTGCGTTTGCCGCAAGTTGCAGGCTCCGGAGTACGCTGGAAGGGCCCTTCGGCCGCCTGAGCCTGCCCGATGGAGAGACGCCGTATGTTTTTCAGATCTTCAAATTCGCGCGCTGGCCGCTTGTTTCCCTTTTGGGTCGCTGCCGTCCTCTCCGCGATGGCCATGCCTGCCTTATCGCAGGAAATCCTGACCAGTCGTGACGCCAATCGCGAGCAGCTTCTGCTGGAAGGGGCTCGCAAGGAAGGGCAGGTCGTTCTCTACTCGGCGGCTATCGTCAACCAGGCGCTCCGGCCTATGGCCGACGCTTTCATGAAAAAATATCCCTTCATCAAGCTCACTTTCTGGCGTGGCGATACGGAAGAAATCGTCGCAAAATTGTCAGCGGAAGTGCGGGCGAAAAATATCGTCGCCGATCTTGTCGAGGGGACGGGCGTTGGCGAGCTCGCAGTCGATGCGGGCCTCACAGTTCCCTTCACGACGCCTGCAACCGACTCGCTGCCTGAAATGTACCGCGATCCCCGCGGCAATTGGGTGAGTACCCGCGTCAGCTATTTCGGCGTCGCCTATAATACGAAACTCGTGCCCGCCGATCAGGCGCCCAAAACTTATGATGACCTGCTCGATCCCCGTTGGAAGGGCAAGCTCGCCTGGCGCATTGGCACGTCAAGCGGAACGCCGCTTTTCCTCACCACGATCCGTATGGCCAGAGGCGAAGAAAAGGCGCGCGAATATTTCGAAAAGCTCGCCCAGCAGAAGATCATCAATTTCGGTTCAGGCAGCGCCCGCACGCTGGTTGATCGCGTGATCGCAGGCGAATTCTCAATCGCTCTGAACATATTTGCGCATCATCCACTCATCAGCAAAGCCAAAGGTGCGCCGGTCAATACGAATCTGCTGGAGCCGACAGCCTCGACCGCTGGCACGATGATCGTCCCCAAAGGCGTGCGCCATCCCTATGCAGCGATGCTGCTGGCTGATTTCATTCTCTCGCAGGAAGGGCAGGGCATTTTCGCCAAGGCGGAATATTTCCCCGTCCGGCCAGATGTCGCGCCGCTGGAAACCTTGGCGCCGGTGGTGCCGAAGACGGCTGGCGTTAAGGAGCTTTTCGTGAGTTCGGAACAGCTCAATCGTTACAACGACAGTTCGCAAAAGATTTTCGATGAACTGTTTCGATGAAGGTGCTGTCTTGAAGACCCAGAGCGCGCGTCCGTGACGACACAAGCAGAACAAACAGTCCCTACAGCATCGCTTTGGAGCCTGCTGTGGCCGTCGCAAGGCCCGCGCCTGTCGCCTGTCGTCATGGTGCTTGTGGCGATCCTTCTGTTCGCTGTCGCGCCGCCAGTGTTCTTTCTGGTGAATGCAAGCCTGCATGAGACTTTGCCCGACGGCGGCACAGGCGCCTTCACGCTGCGTTTTTATGAGCAGCTGGTTTCAGGCCGTTTCTTCCTGCCGAGCCTTTGGAACACTCTGCTTTACGCCTGCGGATCGGCGGTGATCGCCATTCTGGTGGGCACGGTTCAGGCGCTCATCGTCGAGCGCACGAATACGCCGGGCCGGAAGCTGGCCTTTCTCGCCGCCATCATTTCACTCGGCGTACCTCATGTGCTTTACGTGGTCGCCTGGCTTTTGCTGCTGGGCCGTTCGGGGCCGGTGAATGATCTGATCGATAGCCTATTCCATCAATCGCAAGCGCTCGATGTTTATTCCCTCTGGGGCATGATGTTGATTGAGGGCGTAGGCTTTGTGCCGCTCACCTTCCTGCTCATGTCCTCCATCTTGCGCTCAACCGATGCGTCCTTTGAAGAAGCGGCGATGATGTCGGGCGCGAGCCCCTTGCTGGCTTTTATGAAGGTCACCTTGCGCATGGCGGCGCCCGCGCTTTTCGGCCTGACGCTTCTGATTTTCGTGAAGGCGTTTGAATCCTTTGAAGTGCCTGCGCTTGTAGGCCTTGCAGGCAATGTCAGCGTCATCACCACCATGATTTTCCAGAGCTCGCGCCGCGTTGGCGCGCCCAACTATGGGGAGGCTGGCGCCTATTCGGTCTGTTTGGTGGTGATCTTGCTTGCGTTGATGTTCTGGCAGAACCGCCTGTCGCGCGACGCCAAGCGTTATCAGACCATCACAGGTAAAGGCTTTCGCCCCCGTGTCATTGATCTTGGTGATTGGCGCTATCTCACCTCAGCCTTGCTTGTCGTCCTGTTCCTGATTGTCACTGTGGTTCCAGTCGCCATGCTGGCCTTTACGTCGTTCCAGCCTTTCTACGGTGGCGTATCGTTGGAATCTTTTGGCCGTCTTTCGCTAGAAAATTACGAGGCTTTGTTCGGGGCGGGTTCGTTCCGCGATTCAATCGTCAATACGCTGGTCCTCGGCACGATGACGGCGACCATCATTGTGCCCTTCACCGCGCTTTGCGCCTGGCTTGTCGTGCGCCGCAGTCCGGGCGCCTGGCTCATCGATCAGATCGCCGCCGTTCCGCTGGTCTTTCCTGCGCTTATTCTGAGCGTGGCCTTTCTCGACATCTTTGTGAACATGTCCCTGCCGCTCTATGGCACCTTGCTGTCGATCATCCTCGCCTCTTCGGTGCGCTATCTCCCCTATGGCATGCGCTACGCATTCGCTGGGGTGATGCAGATTCATTCCGATCTTGAAGAGGCGGCCTCCATCGCGGGCGCCAGCAAGGCGAAGCTTTTCCTGCGCGTTCTCGTTCCACTGCTTGCGACGACGCTCGTGTCTTCTTGGCTGTTGATTTTTCTGCTCTCCGTGCAAGCGGTCTCTTTGCCGCTGCTCTTGGTCGGGCCGGGATCGGAGATCATGTCGGTCACGCTGTTCGAGCTATGGCAGAACGGGCAGGTTACGGAGCTCGCCGCCATGGGCATGCTTTGGATCGCGCTGATGACCGTCGTCAGCTTGATCTTCCATATGTTGACGCGGCGCCATCAGATCAGCGTCTGACGGCGCCGCATTTCCTCAGCGCTTCATCGGTTCGCGCAAGCCCGCTCGCTCGAGGCGCGGAAGCAATTCGTCGCGGATATGCGGGAAATCGTCGATGTAGTTGATCATGCCGCAGGCAAGACCGTTCAGTCCCATTGAATGCAGGGTCTGGAAGGTTTCCACCGCATCGTCATAAGAGCCGACCATGGGATAACCTGCGCCGCTGATGAGGCGGGCCTTCAGGTCGGTCTGTTCCTTCATCCAAGTATTGAGCCGGTTGCCACGGAAATTCGCTGCATAGGCGGCGGCTTCCCAGTCGCCTTTTTCATGGACGATATAGTGATGATAATCCTGCGCCTCCTTGCGCGTCTTGCGCACCATCAGGTGGCAGCTTGCGAAGATGTTGCGAAGCTGGCCGGGAGGGGCTGCGGCGCGAAAGCCGTCGATCTTTGGCTTGAGGTCCTCAAGCTTCGGGATTGAGGTGAAGAGGCAATCGGCATTGCCCGCCGCGAACTCGCGCCCGGTCGGTGAATTGCCTGCGCTGACCAGGATCGGCCGGGTGCCCCACCAAGGTTTGGGCTTGGCGAGCACCGCCTTCAACTTGTAGTAGCGTCCCTCATGGTCGAAGGGTTCGGTCTCCGACCAGATGCGTTTGACGATGCTGATCCATTCCTCGCTATAGGCGTAGCGGTCGTCATGTTCCTGCAATTCGACGCCGAACATTCCGAATTCTACAGGATTCCAGCCTGAAACGATGTTCAGGCCGAAGCGTCCGTGGCCGATATGGTCGGCGGTCACCATCTGTTTTGCGGCGAAGACCGGATTAACAAAGGCGACATGAAGGGTGCCGAAGGTCGTGATCTCCTGCGTTGAAGCGAGCAGGCCGCAAGCCCATGTCAGCGTTTCGAAAGTTGTTCCCTGAGTATCGCTCTGGCCCTGATAGCCATGCCAACGGCCGATCGGCAAAAGAAATTCGAGGCCTGCTTCATCGGCGAGTTTCGCCGCGCGCACATTGTTGTCCCATGAGGCGTTCCAACGTTCCGGCGCCAAGGTGAGGCTGAGGCCGCCTGAGCAGTTCATGCCGAAAAGTCCGAGCTTGAACTTGTTGTTATTGTAGATGCGCGTTTGGTCGCGGTTTTCCATCGGTGGCGTCCCCCATTTCCCGGTCCAGCATATTCGGATCACTTGCTGTTGCGGCCATGATAGCCAGCAAACTCTGGATGCAAAAGCGTGGCGGAGCAGTCACGGTGTCACAGGCGCCGCAACCGTCGGGCCGGGGACTGATGGCGGTCATGTCAGGGTTCACAGGGATTTGGTGGGGCTGCGCCCACTAGCGGACAATTCTGGGTTAGGCTATTCTGTAACGAGTTGCGCCGAATTTTTCGGTAGGTGCGTGGTCGCCGCAGAGCGATGGACCAGGGGAGCAGGGCGGGCATGTTGAAATCAACTCAGGCAATTCTTCTTGGCGCAGTGGCCGCCATCGCTGTTTCGGCGACGGCCAGCGCCCAGACGATCAAGATTGGCGTCGTCAATTCCTATTCCGGCTTCCTCGCCCAGCAGGGCGATGAGATGGAAAAGGGAATGGATCTCTACATCAAGACGCATCAAGCCAATCTCCCGCCGGGCGTGAAGATCGAACTGGTTCGCCGTGACGACGGCGCAAATCCTGAAACCGGCAAGCGCGTCGCGCAGGAGCTCATCACCCGCGAACGTGTGCAGTTGCTGTTTGGCATCGTCGCGTCGCCCGTGGGCGCTGCCGTCGCGCCGCTGGCTGGCGAAGCGAAAGTGCCGCTGGTGCTCACCAATGCGGCGGGCTCCGCCATCACCCGTATTTCGCCCTATGTTGTGCGCACCTCCTTCACCCAGTGGCAGTTCGCCGTCCCTATGGGGCAGTGGTCGGCCAAGCAGGGCTGGAAGACGGCCATCACCGCCGTCAGCGACTTCATCCCCGGCCATGACGCGGAGGCGGCCTTCACGCAGGGCTTCACCGAGGGCGGCGGCAAGGTGCTGAGCGCGTTGCGTTTCCCCCCGGCCAATCCTGACTTCGCGCCCTTCGTGCAGCGCATCAAGGACGCCAAGCCTGACGTCGCCTTCCTCTGGGTGCCCGCTGGCGCGCAGGCTTCGGGCATGCTGAAGGCGATCCGCGATCTTGGCGTACGCACCGCCGGCACGAAGATCGTCGCGACCCAGGATCTGGTTCCTGATGAAGAGCTCGCCAACATTGGCGAAGTGGGCGATGGCGTCATCAGCGCCGGCAATTGGACCAGCTCGTCTGACCGCCCTGCCAACAAGGCTTTCCTTGCGGCTTGGGAGAAGGAATATCAGGGCAAGGTCGTTGCTGACTTCCTGTCGGTCGATGCCTGGGACGGCATGGACATGGTCTTCGACCTGATCAACCAGACCAAGGGCAAGTTCACCGGCGAGGAGGCGATCAAGTATTTCTCCACCTGGAAGAGCGACAAGAGCCCTCGCGGCCCGATCTCCATCGATCCGGCTGAGCGCGAAATCGTTCAGAACGTCTACATCCGTCGTTCTGAACTCAAGAACGGCAAGCTCATGAATACCGACATCGACACAATCCCGGATGTGAAGGATCCGTGGAAAGTGCTCAATCCGGCCAAGAAATAAGATCAGCGACGCGGGGCCTCGGGTCCCGCGTCAACCTCCGCCATGAGCGAATTTCTCTCCATCGCCATCAGCATCCTTTTCCATGGCCTCGCCATGGCGATGGTGCTTTATCTCATCTCCGTCGGCCTCTCGGTGACGATGGGGCTCATGGGGTTCGTAAACCTTGCCCATGGCGCTTTCGCCATGGCCGGCGGCTATACCCTCGTCATCCTGATGAAGCAGCAGAATTTGCCTTTTGGCGTCGCGCTTATCGCTGCGATCGTCATCTGCGTGATTTTGAGCCTCATCCTTGAGCGTCTGCTTTATCGTCGCCTCTATGGTGGGGATGAACTCGATCAGGTGCTCATGACCATGGGCCTGATCTTCGCCTCGGTCGGCGCCGCCACCTATCTTTTCGGGCCGGTTTCCCAGTCGCTCGAGCCTCCTGCTGTTCTGCGCGGTCAGCTGAATTTTCTCGGTCGCGATTTTCCGACCTATCGCAGCTTTCTCATCCTTTGCGGCGCCTTGCTTGTCACAGCCTTGTGGCTCGGCCTTGAGCGGACGCGCTTTGGCGCACAGATCCGCGCTTCCGTCGACAATCTGCGCATGGCGCAAACGCTCGGCATCAATACGTCGCGACTTTTCACGGCGGCCTTCGCACTCGGCAGCGGCCTTGCGGCGCTTGGCGGCGGACTTGGCGCCGACTTCCTCAATGTCGGTCCCAACTATGCGCTCGAATATCTCGTCTACTTCCTGATCGTCGTCGCTGTCGGTGGGCTTGGAAGCATTCGCGGACCCTTCGTCGCGGCGCTGATCGTGGGCGTGAGCGATACGGCGTTTAAATATCTGGCGCCCCAATATGGGGCTTTCTTCATCTACGCGATCACCATGGCGATTTTGCTCTGGCGGCCTCGCGGCTTGTTTGGTCAATCCGCATGACGGACCTCAGCTCTCGCGACCTTACGGGGGACCGCAAGGCGGTTGTTGACGCCTTTGCGCGTCGTCACCGCTTCAAATGGTATGAAGCCATTCCGTGGATCGCCGCCGCCGCCTGCTATTTTCTCTTTGAGAACTATCACGCTCTTGGCGCGCAGATTTTCGCGACGATCCTGTTCGCGTTGTCGCTTGATCTCCTGATCGGCTTTGCAGGCATTGTGACGCTCGGCCATGCCGCCTTCTTTGGCGTCGGGGCCTATGCAGCCGGCGTCATGGCTGCGAATGGCTGGCACGAGCCGTTCAGCGAGGTGCTCGTCGCAGCCGTGCTCGCCGCAGGTGTCGGCTTCGCCTCCGGGCTCATTGTTTTGCGAACCACAGGTCTGACGCTGTTGATGCAGACTTTGGTCGTCGCAGCCCTGCTTCAGGAGCTCGCCAATAAGTGGAGCTCTGTCACAGGCGGCTCGGATGGTCTGTTGGGCATGAAGATCGATCCGATCTTCGGCCTCTATCGCTTCGACCTCTTCGGCGACACAGCCTATGTCTACTGCCTTGCAGTGCTCTTCGTCGGCTGGCTGCTCGCACGCAACATCGTCTATTCGTCCTTCGGGCGTTCGCTCACGGGCATTCGCGAGAACACCAACCGCATGCACGCCATCGGCGCCCCGGTCGATCGCCGCAAGATCGTCATCTACACGATTTCCGCAGCGCTGGCGGGCGTCTCGGGGGCCTTGATCGCGCAGACGACGGCTTTGGTCGGTCTGAATACGCTGGCGCTGAGCAAGTCGGGCGAGCTGATCATCATGCTCGTGATCGGCGGCATCGGGCGTCTCTACGGCGCCTTCATTGGCGTTCCCCTCTACATGATCGCGCAGGACCGCTTCTCCCAGATCGACCCGATTTACTGGTATTTCTGGATCGGTCTTTTCATGATTTTCGTGGTCGTATTCGCCCGTGGCGGGGTCCTCGGCGTATTCGAGCGTTTCCTCCAACGCCGCAGGAGCCGCTGATGTCCGCCCCGGCTCTTCAAACAAAATCATTGGTGAAGCGGTTTGGCGCGCTGGTCGTCTCCAATGACATCAACTTCACGCTTGAGCGCGGCGCGCGCCATGCGCTCATCGGGCCCAACGGCGCAGGCAAGACCAGCTTCGTCAATCTGGTGACGGGCGTGCTGACGCCAAGTTCTGGCGAGATCAGTCTGGCTGGCGAAAACATCACCGACCTGTCGCGCGCGCAGCGCGTCAAGCGCGGCCTTGTGCGCACATTCCAGATCAGCGCCCTCTTCAAGAAGCTGACGGTGCTAGAAAACGTCACGCTCGCCATCGCCGAGCGCGAGGGCGCCGCCAATGATCTGTGGCGTCCTGCGGGCCACCACCGGGCGATCATCGAAGAGGCCTATGATCTTCTCGTGCCGCTCGGTCTCGCCGACGAGGCGCTGCGTCCGGTCACTGAACTCGCCTATGGCCGCCAGCGCATGATCGAAATTGCGATGGCTGTCGCTCTCAAGCCGAAGGTGCTGCTGCTCGACGAGCCCGCCGCTGGCGTCCCGCCGCGCGAAACCGGCGCCATCATCGAGACCATCGAGAAGCTGCCCGGCGACATCGCCGTACTGTTCATCGAACATGACATGGAGCTCGTGTTCCGCGTCGCGCAGCGCATCACCGTGCTGGTGCAGGGAGCCGTGCTGGTCGAAGGCACGCCCGCCGAGATCGCGGATGATCCAAAGGTGCGTGAGGTTTACCTTGGGGAGAGCAAACACTGATGAGCGCCCCTAACGAAGGCCTTGTGCTAACCAACGTGCGGGCAGGCTATGGCGAAACCGTCGTCATTGATGAAATCTCGCTCAACCTTCGGCCGGGCGCCACGATGGCGCTGCTTGGTCGCAATGGCGTGGGCAAGACGACGCTCTTTTCCACCATCATGGGTCACACCACCATGCATGGTGGCTCCATTCGGCTCAATGGCGTCGAAATCAGCAAGCTCCCGCCCTATCGGCGCGCACTCATGGGGCTCGCCCTGGTGCCGCAGGAGCGCGAGATCTTCAAATCTCTCACGGTTGAAGAAAACCTCATCGTCGCCGAGCGCCCCGGTCGCTGGACCTTGCAGCGCGTTTACGATTTCTTCCCCTCGCTCGGAGGGCGCCGCAAGAACCGTGGCGATCAGCTTTCGGGCGGTGAGCAGCAGATGCTCGCCATCGGCCGCGCGCTCATGGGCAACCCGGCTTTCGTCCTGATGGACGAACCGATGGAAGGCCTCGCCCCCGTCATCGTCGATGCGGTGCTGGATGGTCTCGAGCGGCTGAAAAAAGAAGGCGACACCGCCCTGATGCTCGTCGAGCAGCACGCTCGCCTCGCGCTTGATTTCGCCGATGAGACGATTGTGCTCGATCGCGGGCGCATCGTGTTTTCTGGGCCCAGCAGCACGCTTGCCGCTGAGCCCGAGAAAATGTCCGCTCTGCTGGGCGTGGCGGGGCGCTAAGCGCCCTCAGCCTCCCATCGCCGTCGCGATGATCTTATCTGCATCCGGCGCCGCATCGCCCGCGAAGGCGA
>CANGOK010000084.1 GCA_947455285.1 Beijerinckiaceae bacterium
AGCAACGTCCAACGTGTCCGCAGGCTCAACTTCACGGCCGACAGGTTCCCACCGAATGCGTCTCTGTCGGGCCCGCAGAAGCGCCGGGCTGCGCTGCCTGACGCTGGAGATCCGGGAGGCCGAAATCGCCGCCCTGATCAGGAAGGGCCTGCTACGTCTCGACAGCCGACAGGACAATGCTGCCGTCCGCAATGCGTTTTATTCGCTTCTTGACCGCCACCTTGGCGGCGGCATGTGACACGTCACTAAACAACGGAGGTTTCGATGGCCAGATACAGCAAAAACCTCGTCACCGGCCGCCAGCTCCGCGCTGCTCGGATTTTGGCTGGGCTGACCCAGAGGACGCTGGGGGCGGCGCTGGGCGTTGATGAACGCGCCGTACGCTTCTGGGAGCGCAAGCACGACCGGCAGCCCACCAGCGCCCCCAATGACGCCCGCATTGAGCAGGCGTTGCTGGAGCACGGCGTCATTTTATTCGCCGAACCATCGCCGGGGGCGAGGTTGGCGAAATAAGTTCCTGTCCGGCAGTGTTGGTGAAAACCGGTAATTTTCCCATACATACGCGCGCACGCGCGCGACCGGTTTTCGGCGAAGAGACTGGACCGGCACGCCCCCCTCAATAATCCGGGCGGACGGTCCCAGCCGTCGTCAACGACAGTCGCAGGAGGGCATCAGGCGGCGAGGAGTCTGAATTGTTGGTAGCTATGTGGTAGCTAGGACGTTTTCGCTCGTCACCAAAAATCCGCTAAACTATTGATTTTATTGGCGCACCCGACACGATTCGAACGTGTGACCTTTGCCTTCGGAGGGCAACGCTCTATCCAGCTGAGCTACGGGTGCAGGCCGTTTCCGGCTTGGTTGGTCGCGAGCGACGAACCGACGGTCTTTTAGCCGATCCTTGAGGCTTGGGCAATGCGCCTTGCGGGCGCCTCACAGCTTGCCGCTTCCGTGGGACTTGAGCGGGCGCTCCTCCATGGCGGCGAGGGCTGCGGCCGAGAGTAGGAATCCAATGGCGCCGGCGAGGAAGATCCATCGAAATTGCGTCACATAGTCAGGCCCGTGAGCCGCGTCCGCCACCGCGCTCAGCTCGCTGATGCCCGCGCCGATGGCCAAGGCGCCGAAAACGGCGACGCCTACGGCTGCGCCGATGTTGCGCATGAATGTGATCATTGCGGTCGCCGTGCCCAGTTCGTGCCTCGCCACCGAGTTCTGCACGGATATTGTGGTGACTGGGAAGACGCCGCCAACTGCGATGGAAACCAGGGTGAAAAGGATTTCAATCGTCAGTAGCGACATGCCTTCGGGGCGGAAGTAGAGCGGCAGAAGGCAAAGACCGCCCACGATCAATCCGAGCATGGGCGCGATCTTGTAGTGGCGGACTCTGACCATGATTCTGCCGCAGGCGACTGCGCCGATGGTGGAGCCCGTCATAAGTGGCAGCAGCGCGAGGCCCGATTGGGTGGCGGTGAGGCCGATCACCGTCTCGAAATAAATCGGCACATAGATCGACAAGCCAACGAACACGCCCATGCACAGGCCGACCGAGCTGCTGGCTGACAGCACCACCGGATTGGATAGCAGTCCCAGTGGAATGAGCGGCTCGGCCGCGGTGCGAAGCCGCCAAGTCAGCAGTGCGATGGCGACTGCGGCGCCGGCCATCAAGCCCAACACCGGCGTCGAGCCCCATGGGTAGCGTGTGCCGCCCCAGCTCAGCATTAGCTGCACCAGCATCGAGGCCAGCACCAGCAGGCCCGCGCCCGCAAAATCGAGCTTGTGGGGTCGTTCGTGACGGGGCAAACGCTTGAGCTTGGAATCGGTCATGAACCAGGCGGCGAGGCAGATCGGAAGATTGATCCAGAAGATCATCGACCAATGCCATTTATCCGCCAGATAGCCACCGAGCGCTGGGCCGAGCAGGCTCGCCGTCGTCCACATGATCGAGGTGTAGATCTGGTATTTCGGGCGCTCGAGGGGCGAAACGATGTCGCCGATGATGGTCATGGCGAGCGACATCAGCCCGCCGCCGCCGATGGCCTGAAGGGCGCGAGCCAGCGCCAGCGTGATCATCGTCGGTGCGAGCGCGCACAAGACCGAGCCCAGCGCGAACAGGCCGATGGCCCAAAGCAGCATGATGCGGCGGCCGTGGATGTCGCTCAGCTTGCCATAAAGTGGCGTAGCTGCCGTCGAGACCAGCAGATAGGAGGTCACGATCCAGGGCAGATGCTCCACATCGCCAAGCTCGCGCCCGATGGTGGGCATGGCCGGGCCGATGATGGTCGTGTCGAGAGCGCCGGGAAACATGGCCATCATCAGGCCCGCCATGATCGAGCCGATCTCACGCTTCGTGAGCTTGCCGGCGGGCGCGTTGAGGGAATCGTCAGCCATATGTTCTCGCAGGGCTCCTACCGTGCGCCTTCACCCATGGGTCAGCGCGCGCTTTGCCGCAAGCCCATCGGCTCACGCCTCGTCAGATCTAAAGGAAGCGATGACTTCCAGAAAGAGCGCGCCATAGCGGGCGAGTTTGGCTTCGCCAACCCCATGCACCTCGGCCATCTGCGAAAGGTTGCGCGGCTTTTTCATACACATATCTACGAGGCTGCGATCGGGAAAGATCACATAGGCGGGCTGGCGCTCCTGCCGCGCCAGCTCCATGCGGCGCGCCTTCAGCGCCGCAAGCAGGGCCTGCTGGTTCGTGGTGAGGCCTTCGGTGAGCGTCGCGCCTGGGGTGGAGATGCGCTCGGCGCGTGGTGGCCGTTTGCCGCCATCGGCGCGCAGCGAAACGTCGTCCCCGCCTGAAAGCACACGGCGTCCCGCCTCGGTCACGTACCAGCGCCCGTCGTCGGCGACGTCATGGCCGATGAGGTCGGCGGCGTGGAGTTGGCGGAAGATGCTGCGCCATTCCTCGGCAGGCCGGTCTGCGCCGACGCCGAAGGTTTTCAGCTTCTCATGGGCGTGGCGCAGCACCGCCTCTGTCGCTTGCCCGGTGAGGATATTGGCGAGGTGGTTGGCGAAGAAGCGGCCCGAGGTGCGCAAGACCGCGGACATCACCTTCTGCGCTTCCAGCTTGCCGCTGAAATAGCGAAGGCCGCCGGTGCAGGTGTCGCAGTGGCCGCAGGGGTTGGAGGCCTCTCCGAAGGCCTTCAGCAGGGTCTGGCGCCGGCACAGCGGAGTTTCAGCATAGGCGAGCAGGGCTTCGAGCTTTGCCAGCTCCACGCGGCGGCGAACGGGCGGCATGTCGGCGTCGAGGATTTGCTTGCGCCGCAGAGATACATCGTCCTCGCCCCAAAGGGTCAGCGTGTCGGCAGGCAGGCCGTCGCGCCCCGCGCGGCCGATCTCCTGATAATAGGCTTCGATGCTCTGGGGCAGATCCGCATGGCAGACAAAGCGCACGTCGGGCTTGTCGATGCCCATGCCGAAGGCGATGGTAGCCACCATGACGACGCCATCCGCCTGGAGGAATTCGTTCTGGTGGGCGCTACGCACAGAGGGGTCTAGCCCTGCGTGATAGGGAATGGCGCGATGGCCGAGCGAGACAAGCCCGTCCGCCAGCGTTTCAGTGCGCTTGCGCGAGTTGCAATAGACGATCCCGCATTCGCCCCGGTGGGCGTCGATGAAATTGGCGATCTGGCGGGGCGCATTGGCCTTGCGCTTCATGGCGAGGCGTAAATTGGGCCGGTCGAAAGAGCGCACGAAGATGCGCGGCGGCGCATCGAACAGTTTCTGGACGATCTCGTCGCGGGTTGGCGCGTCGGCGGTGGCGGTGACTGCGACTGTCTGAATGTCTCCCAGCATATGCCGGATTTCGCGCAGGCCCAGATATTCGGGTCTGAAATCGTGACCCCATTGGGAGATGCAATGGGCTTCGTCGATGGCGAGCAGGTTGGCGCCGCCATCACGGAAGAGTTGCGTAAGGCCGGGCAGGGCGAAGCGTTCGGGCGCCACATAGACGAGCCGCAGTCGCCCTTCCGCGATGGCGCGTTCGGTTGCGAGGTTTTCCCCCGGCGTGTTGCCGGAGTTCAGCGCCCCCGCCGCGATTCCATGGGCGCGCAGTTGCTGCACCTGATCGTGCATGAGGGCGATCAGGGGAGAAACGACGATGGTCAGCCCTTTGCGCACGAGCGCGGGCAATTGGTAGCAGAGCGACTTGCCGCTGCCGGTCGGCATGACCGCCAGCACGTCCTCGCCGGCGAAAATGGCGCGCAGCGCATCTTCCTGCCCCGGCCTAAAAGAGGGATATCCGTAGACGCGCGCCAGCGCAGCCAGGGCCTCATCGAGGCAGGCTTCGATCGCGGGATCGGTTGTGGGCGGGGCTGAGTTTTGCAGGGGCGTGATCAGAGCGAGGACTTGAGCCTGACCAATCTAGTGGAGATGGGCGCGCAGGTCGAGGCTCACTTCGGCTCCTGCGACCCTTGGCCTCGCGGCTGCGTGATCGTGCTGGTTGTTTGTCGGACCCTCCTAAACTATAGTTCGCGCCGCGCGAAAATCGGCTCCCTTGGGGGCGAGGAAAAACTGGCGCGGCGTCAAGGTGCTTACGCTCCTTTGGAAGGACAATTTACGATGACGAATATCCTGAAGATCGCGGCTGTGGCCGCCAGCCTCGCCTTTCTCGGCGTTGCCCCCGCTCTCGCCGATGGCGACGCCGCCGCTGGCAAGGCCGCGTTCAACCAGTGCAAGGCCTGCCATCAGGTCGGCCCCGAAGCCAAGAACGGCGTTGGCCCGACGCTGAACGGCATTGTGGGCCGCAAGGCTGGCGAAGCGGCTGGCTACAACTATTCGGACGCCAACAAGGCCTCGGGCATCACCTGGGATGAGGCGAACCTCAAGGAGTATCTGACGGACCCGAAGGCCAAGGTGCCCGGCACGAAGATGATCTTCCCTGGCATCAAGCGCGAGAAGCAGCTTGAGGACCTGATCGCCTATCTCAAGGAGATCAAGGCGGACGGCAGCGGCGTCTGATCGCCTGAAAGTCACCGACGCGCCGGGCTCCCTCGGCGCGTCGAAAAGGACAGGTTCATGAGCAGCGGCGCCCCTTTGCAGGTTTATGAGGCGTCAGTGATCGCCAAGCGGCTTACTGGCTCCTTGCGCCACTGGCGCCATCAGGACGGGCGCCTCGTGCGCATCTATCGCACCGGCGGCTGGAAGGGGACCTTGATGGTGGTCAACGCCATCGGCCATCTCGCTGAAGCCGCCTGGCACCACCCTGAAATTCTCGCCACTTACTCCGCCGTGGAAGTGCGCCTCGACACCCATGATGCTGGCGGCGTCACGGATCGTGATTTCGAGCTGGCGACACGCATCGAAGATGTCGTGCAGTGGCGCCCGGTCGCTGGCGGCGCGCTTGAGGGCGCGCCGACCGATCCGGCGCATCTTTACATTGTCTACGACGACTGATTTTTAATGCGCCACGCCGAGGTAAGCGTCCCGGACGGCGGAATCGTTGCTCAGCTGATCCGCTGGTCCGTGGATAGAGATGCGGCCATTCTCCATCACGTAGCCGTAGTCGGCGACTTCCAGCGCCGCAGCCGCGAATTGCTCCACGAGAAGCATGGTGATTCGCCGCTCTTTTAGCCGCGCCACCGTGGCGAAGACTTCCTCCACCAGTTTTGGCGCAAGACCCATTGAGGGCTCGTCGAGCAGCAGCACCTCGGGGTTGAGCATGAGCGCGCGCGCCATGGCCAGCATCTGCTGTTCGCCGCCCGACAGGGTCCCCGCAAGCTGGTTCCTACGCTCCTTGAGGCGCGGGAAGAGCTCGAACATGCGGTCGAGGTCGGCCGAGGTGTCGCCCCTGGGGCGCATTCCCGTGAAGCGCGTGAAGGCGCCCAGCAGAAGATTGTCGGTCACTGGCAGGGTCGGGAACACACGCCGGCCTTCCGGCGAATGGGCCATGCCGCGCCGGGTGATCTCATAGGCCGGCAGGCCGGCGATGTCCTTGCCGTCGAGGCGGATGGAGCCCGACTGGGGCTCGATCATGCCAGACAGCGCGCGCAGGGTCGTCGTCTTGCCCGCGCCATTGGAGCCGATGAGCGTGACGAGCCGTCCCTGCGGGACCTCAAGGCTGATGCCGTGCAGCACCTGCACCTTGCCGTAGCCTGCGACCAGATTTTCGATCGTGAGCATGGCGATCTCCTCAGGCGGCCGCAGCGGCGGCGCCGCCGAGATAGGCTTCGATGACGCGCGGATCGGCTTGCACTTCCGCGGGCTTTCCTTCCGCGATCTTCTGGCCGAAATCGAGAACGCTGACCTTGTCGCAGACGGACATGACGACATCCATGTGATGTTCGATCAGGATCACCGTGATGCCCTGATTGCGGATCTTGCGGATGATCGAGACGAGATCCTTGATGTCGGGCGCGGTCAGACCCGCTGCGGGCTCGTCCAGCAGCAGAAGCTGCGGGTCGAGCGCCAGAGCGCGACCGATTTCCAGAAGACGCTGCTTGCCATAGGGCAGGTTGCGCGCCTCTTCATTGGCCAGGCTCTCCAGGCCCACGAAGGAGAGGATGCTCGCCGCGCGTTTGCGCGCCGCTTCCTCTTCGCGCCTTGCGCGAGGCGTCGCCGCCGCGACATCGAAGAAGGTCGCGCCATAGGTATGGTGCAGGCCCACCAGCACGTTCTCGATCAGCGTCAGTTCACCGAAGAGCTGGACGTTCTGGAAGGTGCGCGCCACGCCCTTCGCCGCGATCTGCGGCGATTTGAGCCCCGCAATTCCATCGCCCCGGAAATTGATGTCGCCGGAGGTAGGGATATAGATGCCCGTCAGCACGTTCATCATCGTCGACTTGCCCGAGCCATTGGGGCCGATAAGCCCATGGATCGTGCCGCGCCGCACGTCGAGATCGACGCGGTCGAGCGCGCGAAGGCCGCCGAACTGCATGACGACCTGACTGACATTGAGCAAGCTGTCGCCGCCGTCGCTCGCCCGCACAAGCGCTTCACCCGCCGCGCCATGGGCGTCAATCACCGCATGGGCGCGAACCCAGTCGGGACGAACCGCGCCGACGAGCTGCTTGAGGAAACCCACGATGCCGTCGGGCAAGTAGTAGACGACGAAGAGGATCATCAGGCCGAAGATCGTCAGCTTGAAGTCGGTGATGCGCTGGAGCATCAGCGAGAAGGCGTAGAACGCCAGACACAGAACGACCGGGACGATGGTCTGCCGGCGCTTCTCGGGCTTGCGCAGATAGGTCCAGACGCCGGCGGCGACCGCAATCACCGCGATCATAAGGGCGACGCGGCGGAAGAGCTCGATGTCAGACAGAAGGTTCGGCAGATAGACCACGATGGCCGCGCCGATGATCGGCCCAAGCCGCGATTTGCGGCCGCCCATGGTCACGGCCAGCAGGAAGGTGATCGACAGTTCGAAGCTGAAATTGTTCGGGGCGATATATTGCTCCGAATAGGCGAAGAGCACGCCCGCCAGCCCCGCGAAAGCCGCGCTGGTGACGAAGGCGATGACCTTGTGGCGATAGACGCTGACGCCCATGCAGTCCGATGCGATGGGGCTGTCGCGCAGGGCCTCGAAGGCGCGTCCCAGATGCGAGGCCAGCACGCGGTTGATGACAACCACGGTCAGCAGCAAGAAGAAGCCGCAGACATAGAAATATTGAACCTCGCGCATGCGCTTGGCGTTCATGTCGAATATGGGCAGCGCATCGCCCCAGTCGCGCCAGTCGAAGAAGGTGGGCGTGTTGAGCGTGACGCCAAGCGGGCCATTTGTGAGATTGAAATTACCCAGCCATGGGCCAAGATCCGTCATTTCGTTGATGAGGATCTGCACGATGGTGCCAAAGGCCAGCGTCACCATGGCGAGATAGGGGCCTGTGACGCGCAGGGCGGGCAGGGCGAGCAGCAGGCCAAATAGCGCCGCGACCATGGGGCCGAGCACCAGCGAGGGCCAGAAACCCAGCTTCAGGTGCACAAGCAGGGAGCCCGCCGTATAGGCGCCGATGCCAAACAGCGCCGCATGGCCGATGGAGACTTCGCCCGTATAGCCAAAGACGATGTCGAGCCCGAGCGTCACGATCGCAAAGATCGCGATGGTGACGAGCAGATGCAGATAATAGGGGCTCGTCACCATGAAGGGGCAGATAAGGATCGCGGCGATCGCGACGAGGGGGAAAAGGCCCTTGCGCATGTCAGACCTTCTTGATCGCGGCCGAGCCGAAGAGGCCCGATGGCTTGAATGTCAGGACAAGGAGCAGCAGCACGAGGCCGGGCACATCCTTGTAGCCGGTGGAGATGTAATAGCCGGTGAGGTTCTCGGAGATGCCGAGAATGAGCCCGCCGACGACGACGCCGACGCCCGATGACAGGCCGCCGATGATGGCCACAGCGAAGGCCTTGAGGCCCAACACCGCGCCCATGGTTGCGCCCGTGAGGGTGATCGGCGCCACGAGCACGCCCGCGAAGGCGGCGGCCATGGAGGAGAGCGCATAGGAGAAGGTGATGACGAGGCGCGTGTTGATGCCCATCAACCCTGCGGCGTCGCGATCATTGGCCGTGGCGACGACCGCCTTGCCGTAGATCGAGCGACGGTTGAAGACCTCGACCGCGATCATCAGGGCGATGGCGCCCAGAACGATGGCGATCTCCATCGGCTGGATGCGGATCGGCCCGATGGTCAGGGCCGCTTCAGGCAGCGGCGAGGGAAAGCGCAGGGCGTCGCGGCCCCAGATGTTCTCCGCCAGATTCTTGAAGATGATGCCGAGCGCGATGGTCGCCATGATCCAGCCCGCTTCCGACTTGGTGCGGATGGCTTGGCGAACGCCCAGAAACTCCACCACTGCGCCTTGCAGCAGGCCGAAGGCCAGCACGACAGGCAGCATCAGCAGGTAGGCGGTGAATGCGCCCAGCGACTGGCCGATGAGGAAATTGATGGTGGTGAGGCCCACCAGCGCGCCTAGCATCAGCGCTTCGCCTTGGCCGAAGTTCAGGGTCTTGGAGGTAGCGAAAGTCAGCTGATAGCCGAAGGCGATCACGCCATAGATCATGCCGACGACGACGCCGCTGATCACGAGCTGCGCGAGAATATTCATCGGGCGTTTCCCGGTTGCGCCAAAGGTGAAAGCCTCCCCCGAAGATCAGGGGAGGCTTTCGGTCATGTGTGATGGATCAGGACTTGGGCTTGATGCGCAGCGCCTTGTCGCCGGCCACATCCTCAGGATGGGCAGGCACCACGCGTCCGCCCTTCACAAGGCCGAACACGGGGATGTTGGAGCTGATCGCCTCATGGTCCTTGGCGGTGTAGGGATGGTCGTAAACCGTCACGACGCCTTCGACCTTGGTCTGGAGATTCTCCAGCGCGTCCTTGATCTTCTTGCCGTCGGTCGACTTCGCCTGATTGATCGCGGCGACGAGGAGATAGGCCGAGTCATATCCCTGCGCGGCGGACACCGGCGAGGGCATGCGGTCGCCACCATAGGCCTTGTGGTAGGCCTCGATGAAGTCCTTGCGCTTGGCGGTCGTGGGCGATTCGATGAAGGTCTGGGGCATCATGGCGCCGTCGCCATTGGGGCCAGCGGTATCGATGAAGCTCGCCATGGACAGGGTCCAAGAACCGATCATCGGCACCTTCCAGCCCAGCTTCGCCATGGCGTTGGCGATCTGCGCCAGTTCCGGACCGATGGCGTAGGTCAGGATGACGTCGGCGCCAGCCTCCTTGGCCTTCAGCACCTGCGCGGTCATGTCGGTGTCGCCGATGTTGAACTTCTCGTTGGCGACCGGCTTGATGTCCATCTTGGCGAGGGCCTCGGTGAGGTCCTTTTGACCGAGCTGGCCATAGTTGGTGGAGTCGGCGAGGATCGCAGGCTTCTTGAAGCCCTGACGCTTCACCGCCTCCTCGGCGATCATGGCGCTCTGGATCGTGTCGTTGGCCGCGTTACGGAAAACGTAGTTGGCCTTGGCGTCGGGCCACTGGTTGGTCAGGATCGAGCCGGTGGCGACATTGTTCAGCACCGGAATTTCAGCTTCCTGATAGAAGCGCTGGGCCGCCTGGCCGACGCCGGTGTTGATGAAGCCGAGGGTGGCGACCACCTGCTCCTTGTTGATGAGCTCTTGGGCGACCTGCACGCCGACTTCGTTCTTGGCTTCGTCATCGCGCTCGACGAGCTGGAGCTGCTTGCCCAGGACGCCGCCCGCCTTGTTGATTTCCGCCACGGCGAGCTTCACGCCGTCGCGCATGCTGACCCCCATGGAGGAGGAGCCGCCCGTGAAGGGGCCGCTGAGGCCAATCTTGATGGTGTCGGCGGCATAGGCCGCGCTGGTGAGGGCCGTGCTCGCCAGAATGGCGAAGGCGAAAAGGCTGCGCTTCACTGTCAACTCCCCGAAATCTTGTGACGGCCAGCGGTTGAGCTGCGCCATGTTACAATCCATCTATGCGAAAGAGGCGAAGTCAAGCGATTTCAGACTTTGGAAGGTTTGGGCTGCTTCTTCAGGGCTCGCTCCGCTTCCCTGTCCACAATGGCGGGATTTCCATTAGACGAAGTGTTTAGGAAAGCGCCTTATGCACTCGTCTGTTCAGGGTCTCAGCGGGTTTGTTGAACAGGGGGCCGATCCATATTGCGGCTGCAGGACCTGCGCGTTATGGACTGTGCGATGTTGATGGCCGGGTTGCTCTGGTTGGTGATGGATGTCTGAACGTCGAAACAATGTCGTCCGCCACCCATGGACGCCGCCAGCGCCAGCGGTGCGCCAGTGGTGAATCAGGATCATCCCCATGCCGCCGCCGGGCGGGAAATCCTGTTTGGCGCGCATCCGCTGCTTGTCGCCATTCTCTTTCAGGCGGTTCTCTGGTCGATAGGGCCAGCCCTGCTTTTTGGGAATCTCCACACAGACACGCTTGAAGCCGCCTATTGGGGCCGCGAATGGGCGCTTGCCTATTCCAAGCATCCGCCGCTCATCAGTTGGCTGATGGATCTCGCCCTGCGCACGGGTTTGCCTGCCATCCTTGCCCTCATGCTTCTGGCGCAGGCCTGCGTGGCCATCGCTGCATTTTTCATCTGGAAGACGGTGCGCCTCTTCGCATCGCGCGAATCGGCCGCTTTCGCGGTGCTGCTCTTCATGGTGAGCCCCGCCTCGACCATCTATGCGATTCAGATCAATCACAATCTGGCGCTGGCGCCCTTCTGGGCCGCCACGATCTATTTTGGCCTGCTTTATCTGGAAGATCGACGCTGGCGCGACGCCATCATTCTGGGCGTGGTCGCAGGCCTTGGCATGCTCACCAAATATGAGGTGATGTTCGCATTGGCCACGCTGCTGATCGTCGGCGTCGTAATACCGCGTTATCGTTCGGCGTTTCATCATCCCGCCAGCTATGTGTCGGGGCTGATCTTCATCGCCATTCTGCTTCCTCATGTCTGGTGGCTTCACACCCATGGGTGGGCGAGCGTATCGCGCGCCCTGGGCGCCCAAAAAATCAGCAATCTGGCCCTGCTCAACACCAGCGGCGTCAATCTCATCGTTGGTTGCTTCACGCTCTTCGTCGTCCCGGCGGTCCTGCTTTTCGCGACCATGCGACGGCGTGCCGAGGATGTGCTGGC
>CANGOK010000085.1 GCA_947455285.1 Beijerinckiaceae bacterium
CCATTCCTCCACGGCCTGCGCCAATCGCTCGGGATCAGGACCGAAACGCTCCGCCAACGCCTCGAAAAATGTCAGCCTCGCGGGTGGGTCAAGCCGCGCATAGCTGTCCAGCACCTCGCGCGCGAGCGCCACGCCCGAGGCTTCGCCCCTGCCCGACAGGACGGCTTCACAGAGGTCGATGACGCTGGCTGCACGGCGCAACGGATCCACGTCGGGCTCTTTGCGCCCGAGCAGATTGCGACCCCGTTCCGTGATGCTCGTCAGAAGGTCGGAGAAGAAGGCCGTATTCATGGACTGCCCCAATCTCGGAAACCAATCCTGCGAGACTAATGACATGCGCCACCCCGGTCCAGAGCTTGAGGATTAGGCGACCAAAAGCCCGCCAGCCCGGACCACAACCCCTCAGGCTGCGCTTGGTTCCCCACGCATACGCTTCGCCTCATTGACAAATCTGGCCCTCGGCTCAAATATGTAACCAAGGCTACATATTCAGGCGAAGGCTAAGGATTGGCCGGAACAAGGGTGCGAGGCGCAGGATGACCGGGCTCGTTCATCGCAAGGACAACTTGTCAGAGCGAACCGTGATCGCGGGACGCGAGGCTATTGAGGGAAGCCGGGGCGGAATCGCCGCCTTCCTGCCCTTCGTAGGACCAGCCGTCGTCGCCTCCATCGCCTATATGGACCCCGGCAATTTCGCGACGAATATCGAGGCGGGGGCGCGGTTCGGTTATGCGCTTCTGTGGGTTGTGCTGCTCGCCAACCTGACCGCCATGCTGTTTCAGGGCCTTTCCGCGAAAGTCGGCATCGTCACCGGAAAGAGCGTCGCCCAGCACTGCGGCGAACGTTTCCCGCGCCCGCTCGTCTACGCCATGTGGGGCGCCAGCGAAGTCGCGGCCATGGCGACCGACCTTGCGGAATTTCTCGGCGCTTCGCTCGGCCTCTCGCTGCTCACGGGCCTGCCCCTGATGGCCTGCCTCTTCATCACGGGCGCCGTCACCTTCGCGCTGCTCTCGGTGCAGAGCCGGGGCTTCCGCCCAATGGAATTCCTCATCGGCTTTTTCGTCGTCGTGATCGGCGCTTGCTACATCGTCGAACTCTTCATTGCGCCGCCGCAATGGGCGGCGCTGGCGACAGGCCTCTTCATCCCCACCCTGCCGGATGGGCGGGCGGTGACGCTGGCGGTCGGCATCATCGGCGCCACCGTCATGCCCCACGCCATCTATCTCCATTCGAACCTGACGCAGGGGCGCGTGCCGACCACCAATGCGGAGGAGGTCCGCCGCGTGCTGCGCTGGTCCAACCGCGAGGTGATGATCGCGCTGGGTTTCGCTGGCCTCGTCAACATGGCGATGGTCTCGATGTCGGCCGCGGTCTTCAACGCGAGCGGAAACGCCGACGTCGCCGAGATCGAGACCGCCTACCGCACGCTGACGCCGCTGCTGGGCGGGGCTGCGGCCTTCGTCTTCATGACGTCCCTGCTGGCCTCGGGCTTTTCAAGCTCAGTCGTGGGCACCATGGCGGGGCAGGCCATCATGCAGGACTTCGTGCGCTTTCGCATTCCCATCAGCGTGCGGCGCCTCGTCACCATGGCGCCGGCCTTCATTGTGGTGGGTCTTGGCGCGACCGTCACCGATGCGCTGGTGATGAGTCAGGTCGTCCTGAGCCTCGTCCTGCCCGTGCCGATGATCGCACTGGTTTATGTTGCGTCGGACAAAAAGATCATGGGCGTCTTCGCCAACAGCCGCGCCGTCACGCTGCTGGCGTCACTCGCCGCCTTGGTGGTTCTGTCCCTGAACGCGCTTCTGATTTGCCTTGTTGCAGGCGTGGAGATTCCGGGACTGGGGGGGTAGGAGCGGCTGAGCGAGCAGTCGATGATTGCAGTGACGACTCGTGGTTCTTTGTAAGCAGATAGACGACATACTGGTTAAGGCTGCTTTCTTCGCGCTTCGCCTGCAGCGCCAAAGACGCATGCAATGTCTTCGGCAATCTGACAATGAACTTGCCGCTAAACTCCTGCCGCGCCGCAGGAGAAGGCACTGGGTTGCCAGCAGCTTCAGCAGCGGCAGCCCAAGCAGCTATGGCGTCCTGAAGCTCACGGATCGCTTCCTCCTGCGTTTCGCCAAAAGCGGAACAGCCCGGCAAATCCAAAGCGATCGCGATAAAGCCCTCGTCCTCGTCGCTCCAGAATACTTCCAAAGGGTAACGCGACGTATCCATCAGCACTCTCCCTCAAGGTACTTCTCGATCATCTCCACGAGCTGTCGTCCCTGATACGGAGGGATTTTCCCGCTCCGGTTCTGAAAGTTCAGACCAATCGGCTCACCCGGGCGGGAATAGGAATGATGGCTCCCCTTCGATGGTCCGCCGATAAATCCCAGCCATTCTGCGACCCTGCAAGCGTCCTCAAAGCGTACGTCACGAGGATTGTTCAAAATAGCAGCGATCAGCTTCTCGCGTCTCGTCATAATGATACTACCAGCAATATCAAATAAAAATAGGCAATTTACCGGGGCGCGTCAACAGCGCCCCTCACTCCTGCGGCGGAGCTCCATATTGTGCGTCGTCCACATGTTCCATCCAGTCGACATGCTTGCCGTCGAGCGCCTCCTGCATGGCCAGATGCACCATGGCGATGTCGGGCGCCGCGCCGTGCCAGTGCTTTTCGCCCGGCTCGAACCAGACCACATCGCCAGCGCGCACGCGGCGCACCGGCCCGCCCCAGCTTTGAACAAGGCCCACGCCTGACAGGATTTGCAGGGTCTGGCCCAGCGGATGCGTGTGCCAGGCGGTGCGGGCGCCGGGCTCGAAGGTCACCTTCACCGCACGCAGATGCGCAGGCTCAGGCGCCTCGATGATCGGATCCTGCCAAACCGTCCCGGTGAAATAGGAGGCGGAGGCGCGAATGGATTTGATGCCGGGGGCGGGGGTGATGCGCATGACGTCCTCACTTCACCAGAGACACGTTCAGGATGGCGGTGCGGCCCTCGGCCATCGCCGAAAGGGCGCCTTCGAAAGCCGCGCGCAGCTCCTCAACCGTCTTCGCCTTGGCGCCGAAGAAATCGAAGTGGCAGCCAAGCTCGTCATATTCCGGCCCCTCGATCCGTACGCCGTGGTGCATGTCAGAGGAAACCGCCGCACCGTCGGGATAGTAGAGCACATGACCCTTGCGCATGGCTTCATAGCGACCGTTGTTGCAGACCACGATGAGGATCGGCAGATCGTAGGCCTTGGAGGCGCCGAAGGCCTGAATGATGGGATTGTAGAGGAACGATCCATCGCCAACGAACAGCACCACCGGCTGGTTGCGCGCGGCGAGCTTCGCGCCAAGCGCAGCGCCGATGCCCTGCCCCAGCGCGCCGCCAGTCACACGGAAGAAGCTCTGGGGATGGTTGAGCGGCAGATGGGGGCGCATCTGCGGCATATGGGTGATGGTTTCATCCACGAAGATCGTATTCGCGGGCAACATCTCCCGCGCCACCGCCGACAGGGCGATGCAATCGAGGGCATCGGCTTCGAGCGACGCCTTGCGGGCCTTTTCGAGGCGGGCCTCAAGGGCGTCATGCAGCTTGGTCCAGCGGGCCGTGCGGTCGCCGACGACATCAGGTTCGCAGCGCGCCGCGCCTGCAAGCTGGGTGAGCGCGCTCGCCATGTCGCCCTCAAGATAGAGGTCGGCGTGCAAGTTCTGATAGGCGAGGTGATGCTTCAGCGGGTTCTCGCCGATGGAGACGATCTTGCCTTTACCCGGGCGCTTGTGCGCGGGATACCAGGGCGCCTTGCCGCCAACGAGCAGGATGAGATCAGCGTCCTCAAGATGTTCATAGGTCTGGAAGCCGAGCCAAAGCGGATGGTTCTGCGGGAAGCTGGCGTAGGTCGCTGCGCGCGCGCTGATCACCGGCGCGCCGATGCTCTCAGCGAGCGCCACCAGCGCGTGGAACGCGGCGGGGTCGCGCCCGGAAGCCTCAACCACGATCACCGGATTTGTGGCCGCGCGCGCCAGCGCCGCGACGGCCTCGATGTCCTGCCTGAGGGCTTGCGTGCGCGGGGCGGGAGCGGCGGGGCGAAGATCGCTCGGCTTGCTCCAGGGCTGCATCATCGCTTCAAGCGACATGTTCAGATAGACCGGCCCCTGCGGCGTGCGCTGCGCCATTTCACCCGCGCGCACCACGGCCTGATGGACGTTGGAGGCGTGGGTGACCTGCCCCGCCCATTTCACCAGCGGCTGAATGAGACGATGGGCGCCGCCGACGCTGACGCCGCCATACCACTGCGGCTCCATGGGGATTTCAGGATCTTCGCCAAAAGTCGTCGATTCCCCGGACATGACGAGCATGGGAAGTTCGGCCTGCGTGGCGCTGAGCACCGCCATAGAGCCATGCATGAGGCCGACGCCCGCGTGGATCAGCACCGCCTGCGGGCGCCCCGTGAAGGCCGTGTAGCCCATGGCCATGTCGACCGCGAGGGTCTCGTGCCAGCAATCGATGAAGGTGGGGCCAGTGGCGCCCTCGACCTTCTGACGCGCCATGGCTTCCCAGACGGGGCTCCATTCGGAACCGGGAGAGGAGAGGATATAGTCCACGTTGAGATTGCGCAGGGCTTCGACAATCGCCTCGCCGCCGTCATGGTAGTTCTTCACGCGCATCTCCCCCTGTGATTGGCCGCACTCCCGGCGGCAGGGGAATTAGATCCATTTGGCGCCGCAAGGCAACCGCCCCTGGAAAGGTTCAATCCAGCGTCTGTCGGAATCGCCGCACTGCGATAGTCATGGCGATCAGCATCAGCCCCACGAGCCAGAGGCCATCATGTTGCAGATCCGTCAGATCAGCGCCTTTCAACATGATGCCGCGTACGATTCGGATGTAATGGGTGAGCGGCAGGCACTCCCCGATCCACTGCGCCCAGACAGGCATGCCAGCGAAGGGGAACATGAAGCCCGACAGCAGGATGTTGGGCAGAAAGAACATCATCGCCATCTGCACCGCCTGTAACTGGTTCTGCGCCAGCGTCGAGAATGTGTAGCCGATCGAAAGATTGGCGGCGATGAAGAGGGTGGAGAGCAGCGCCAGCAAGGCGAGATTGCCGAGCAGCGGCACGCCGAAGACGAAGACGCCTGCGCTGACGATCAGCGTCGCTTGCAGAAAGCCCACGGCGACATAGGGCGCGATCTTGCCCAGCATGATCTCTAGCGGACGGATCGGCATGGCGAGCAGGCTCTCCATCGTGCCCCGCTCGACCTCGCGCGTCACCGATAGCGCCGTGAAAATCAGCATGGTCATGGTGAGGATCGTGCCAAGCAGGCCCGGCACAATGTTGAGCTGGGAAGAGCCTGCGGGATTGAAGCGCCGATGCTGGCGAATTTCGAAAGCGGGCTGTGCGGGCGGGGCGACGCCCGTGACACGGTCGCGGCTGAGCGCGCTTTGCACGACGCCTTCAAGCGCGCCGAGAGCCGAGCCGGCCGCCACCGGGTCCGTTGCGTCAGCGGCGACCAGCATGGCGGGCGTTTCGCCACGCCGCAAGGCTCGCTCGAAGCCTGCCGGGATCTCGATGGCGAAGAGCACCGTGCCCGAACGTAAGAGAGAGTCGACCTCCTCCTCGCTCGTAGCCACTTTGCGGATGTCGAAAAAAGCGGTGTTGCGCAGCGCCGCAAGAATGGAGCGGCCGACATCCGTATTTTCCTGCAACAAAACGGCGGTCGGCAGATCGCGCGGCGTCGTGTTGATGGCGAAGCCGAACAGGAAAAGCTGCATCAGCGGCACGGAAATCATCGTGGCGAGGGTGACGCGATCGCGCCGCAGCTGGATGAACTCCTTCATCAGCATCGCATAGAAACGGGAGAGCGCGCCGCGCGCCCGGGCGGGGATGAGGCTCATGAGGCGTTGTCCCGAAAGTTATCTTTCTTCCTGCTCATGAGATCGATGAAAACGTCTTCAAGTGTTGGCTCGTCGAGCCGCCAGACATAGCGCGGATCGTTGCGCCAGGGAGCGATGGCGGCCTCAACCGCAGCATGATCGCGCCCGCCCACATGAAGGCTGGCGCCGAAGGGCGCCACGAGTTCAAGGCCGGGCAATTTCCCCAGCGCCGTCGCAAGCGAATAAAGATCTTCGCCAGAGACGCGCCATGTCTGAAGCCCTGCGTTTCGAACGACTGAATCCACAGGTCCATGGGCCAGCAATTCGCCATAGGCGATGTAAGCGATCTCATGGCAGCGCTCGGCCTCGTCCATGTAATGGGTGGAGACGAGCACGGTGAGGCCCTGCGCCGAGAGGCCGTGAATCTGGTTCCAGAAATCGCGCCGCGCCTTGGGATCGACGCCCGCCGTTGGTTCGTCGAGCAACAAAAGATCAGGCCGCGGCAGGATGCAGGCGCCCAGCGCCAACCTTTGTTTCCAGCCGCCCGAAAGCTCGCCCGCGATCTGATCCTCGCGGCCCCTGAGCCCCAGACTGTCGATGGCTTCGCTGGCAGCTGCGCGCGGATCCTCTAACCCGAAGACGCGGCCTACGAACTCAAGATTCTCGCGGATGGAAAGATCCTGATAGAGCGAGAAACGCTGGGTCATATAGCCCACGTGCCGCTTGATGAGGTGGCTCTGGGTGAGGATGTCATATCCAAGGCAAGAGCCCGTTCCACTGTCGGGCGTCAGCAGCCCGCACAACATGCGGATCGTCGTCGTCTTGCCCGAGCCATTTGGGCCGAGAAACCCGTAGATCTGTCCGCGCCGCACCTGAAGGGTCAGGTCCTTCACCACCGTGCGCGTCCCAAAGGTCTTCGTCAGGCCCGCAACGTCGATGACGATGTCAGGCGCGCTCTGGGTCACGGCGCAAGCTCCACGGTCACGGGCTGGCCGACCCGCAATTGCTGAGGCTGATCGGGCCTCGCTTCGATCTTGTAAACGAGCTTCTGGCGCTCCTCGAGCGAGTAGATCACGGGCGGGGTGAATTCGGCCTGTTGTGAGATGAAACTGACGCGGGCGGTGAGGCCCGCTACCCAACCATCGCAACTGACGGAAACGGCGCCATCGATGGAGATGCGCGGCAGCGCCGCCTGCGGCACGAAGAAACGCACCTTCACATTTTCAGGCGGCAGCAGCGACACCACAGGCCGGCCCTGCGGGGCGACCTCGCCCTGACGGTAATAGACCTCCTCAATGCGTCCATCGACGCGCGCGAAAATGCGGGTGCGCGCCTGCCGGGCCTGCGCATTGGAGAGAGCAGCCTGCGCGCCGTCCACCGCATAGCGCGCGGCGTCGATGTCCTCGCGCCGACCGCTGAGGCGAGCGACCTCGATCTGGCGATCGATATTGTCGAGCAGGGCGCGGTCGCGATCATAATTGGCCTGAGCCTGATCGAGCTGCTGGCGGGTCGAGACGCCCTTTTCAACCAGCGGGCGAACGCGGGCGATTTCGGAGGTGGAGAATTCGACCGCCGCGCGGGCTTGATTGCGGCTCGCCTCCAGCACGGCGATTTCTTCAGGTCGCTGCTGCGACGCCTCGATGCGCGAAAGACGCGCCCTGGCCTGATCGAGCGCGGCCTTCGCAGCCTCCACCTCGGCGGTCTGAACGGCGGAATCCACGGCGAAGAGAAAATCCCCGGCCTTGACCTGCCGCCCTTCGGACACCGCAAGCTCCGTCACCCGTCCGGAATCTTCCGGCCCGATGAACATGAAGTCGCCCTCGACCCAGCCTTGATAGCCGCGCTGGGCCGGCTTGCAGCCACCAAGCGCGAAAAGAACGAGGCTGCAGGCGAGCGCCCGGCCAAGGACAGGAATCATCGCGACTTTCCCCAAAGTCCCACTTCCAGACCTAATGGGGCGCGCGGGAACGGATGTCGAGGAAAATGGAGGAGGGCGCCTATGAAGCCGCCACGCCCGTCCCAATCTGGCAGGTCACGCCGGTGCCCCCCAGTCCGCAATAGCCGTTCGGATTCTTGGCGAGATATTGCTGGTGATAGGCCTCGGCATAATAGAATTCCGGCGCGTCGAGGATCTCTGTCGTGATCGCCTGAAATCCCTTGGCCGCGAGCGCCGCGCCGAAACTGGCTTTCGAAGCCTCCGCCGCCGCTCTCTGGGCGGGCGAATAGACGTAGACGCCTGAGCGATATTGCGTGCCCGCATCATTGCCCTGCCGCATGCCCTGTGTGGGATCGTGGCTCTCCCAGAAGCATTTCAGCAATCGATCATAGGAAATCTTCGAGGGATCAAAGACCACCAGAACGACCTCGTTATGGCCGGTGAGGCCCGAGCAGACCTCTTCATAGGTGGGATTGGGCGTGAGGCCCGCCGCATAGCCGACCGCTGTCGAATAGACGCCTTCGCCAAGCTGCCAGAACTTGCGCTCCGCGCCCCAGAAGCAACCAAGACCGAACATGGCCGTCTCAAACCCGGCAGGCCATGGCCCCTGCAAGGGATTGCCGTTGACGGCGTGACGAGCCGCGGTGGGGATCGCCTGCGTCCGCCCCGGCAGGGCTTCCCCCGGGGCTGGCATGGTGTGACGCTTCATGAAACCAAACATGGGGAAACCCTCCTGATCTCGCCTAATGTAAGCGCTCCGGCCGAGCTTTCCAGAGGCGAAGGTCTAGTCAAGTCCTGCAAAGCGATCATAGCCGGCTTTGCGGCGGAGCATCAGGAGAAGCAACAGCCCGAAAGACCCAAGGAGCAACCCCAAGGGAATCCGCATGATCTGCACCATGAAGGGATCCCAGAGCCAGGGATTGACCTTCTCGACGAGGGCGGGAAGGCCGGGAAATCGGACCCGCATGACATCGTCGGCATAGGTCAGGGAAACGGCGCCCGCCCCGATGGAACGCGCGCCGTCGACGACCGCCGCCACGAAGCCGCCCGTCAGGCAAAGATAGGCGGCGATAAGCAGAAAACCGCGCAGCATCCTGTCCACACTTCAATCAGAACATAACCTTAGCTGAATATGGACAAGTCCGTCCACGCTTTTCCTCAGCGTGGAGGAGTCGTAGCCGGCCCAGAACTGGTCCCGCCCCCGGTCCCCATCGTGCTGAGCCGATCGAGCAGGCGCCCAACGGCGTCAATGCATTCGTTCAGCCGGACATCCTCGGGACAGCGCACGTTGACCGCCGAATCACCCCGGCGCAGGTGAATGCGCGCGCCGCCAAGGGCGTGAGCCATCATTCCCGGGCGCATCACGCCGGGTCCCGCCCCCATGCCTTCCCGCATCATGCCCGGACGCCAGTCACCCCGACCAAAATCAAGATCCTCGTCATCGTCGCGATCCCTGCGCGGCCCGCGCGGCATGCGGTCCCGGTCCTGCTGGACAAGCTGGGTTAGTGGCGAGACGGAATCCATAGCCCCCACCTGGGGCCGCCAGACCGCATGCTCCGAGGTCTGCGCGAGCGCGCCAAAGGCGGAAATGCTGGCGACGAGCATGGATCCAAAAACGACGATCAGCCTGTTTTTCATGGAAGCGTCTCCGGTGGCGAGCGAATCATAACAAGAACACCTGACCGAAAACGGGGTTCCCGCCTCCCCTGAGGCCTATGGATCAGCAAAGATTCGAGCCAGAACGCCCCAAGCCACGTTTTGCGGCTTGGCGAGACGAGCGCGATGGTTTATGCCCTGCCACGTTCGATCGATTTGCGCCGCGTCAACGCGCTTGAATCGACCCGAACCATCAGCGTGCGCCGTGGCGCATGTTACGGAGGGGTGGCCGAGTGGTTGAAGGCGCACAGCGCGCCTGCGGCGCGCGTCCCCCTCTGGAAAATATGCGTGCGCCTTGGCGCATGTTACGGAGGGGTGGCCGAGTGGTTGAAGGCGCACGCCTGGAAAGTGTGTATACGGGAAACCGTATCGCGGGTTCGAATCCCGCCCCCTCCGCCACCACCTAAGCTAATGATATTCTTCTGATTTTTAGAATTTCAGCGAACCGATACCCCGTTGCGTCTGGACGCCAAATAGAACAGCGCGCCAATACTCATCATGAACATCGACCAGATCATGCCGAAGGCTGCGAGTTCGGTCACCTGACCGTTGCCCCATAGTTCAAAAAGGGCGACCGCCACCACCTGCGAATTGGGTCCCGAGAGCAAGATCGGCATGGCCACCGCCCGAACCGACAGAAGCATGACGAAAAGCCAGCTCGTCAGAATCGTAGGCAGCAGCAATGGCGCGACCACGCGGATGAATGTGGTGAAGCGGTCGGCGCCTGCCGAGGCCGCCGCCTCCTCCAGTTCACCATGAATTTGCAATGCGCCTGCGAAGCAAAAGCGCATGCCATAGGGCAAATATTGAACCGAGCCTGCGATGATCAGCGACAGGACCGTTCCGTAAATCGCAAAGGGCGCATTGAGGAAATATTGCAGAAAAGCGACGCTCAGAACGATGGCAGGGAAAACCAGGGGCGCTGTCGCGATCTGATCAAGCAACCATCCGCCTGCATAACGACGCGCGGAAAGCCATGCGGCGACGGCGGTCAGCAGGCAAACCACGGTCGCGGTCCCCGCACCCAAAAGAAGCGTATTGACGATGGCTCCGGAGAATGAAGCGCTCTGAAAGACAAGGCTGTAATTGGCTAGCGAAGCCCTGTTGAACATATCGCTGCTGACGCCATCATAAAATGGAACCAAGGAAGTCAGCGCGACCATGCCGAGAGGCAATACAAGCAATACAAGGAAACTCAGAACCAAAATCGCCGCGGTCACATAACGCCAGCGACCCAAGGACGCCACGCGAGGCCGATAGCCTTTGCCTGTTATGGTCTGGAACCTCTCGGCGTCCCGCAGCAACCTTCGCTGCAGGGACAAGAGACAGATGACAGCCACCATCAGGATGATGGAAAAAGCGCCGGCCTGGCCGTAGTTCGAGGGAAGCTCCTTGCGGATGCTGTTGTAGACTTCGGTCGTCAACACCGAAACATCGCCGGCGCTTCCAACAAGCGCAGGAATATCGAATGCCTCAAACGCACGAATGAAGATCAGCAATAGGAGCGCCAGCAAAGCGGGGGTCGCAAGGGGCAATGTCACGCGCCTGAATGTGGTGGCGATGCCGGCGCCGCACATCATCGCGGCTTCTTCGAATGTGCTGTCTGTCGTCCTGAACACCGGTGAAAGCAGCAGGAAGGCCAAGGGCGTCCAGAGCATGCCCTCGATCAGGATCATGCCGCTCATCGTATAGACGTCGAAGGCCGGACCCGACGCGCCCGTAAGCGCAGCGAGCAATGCGTTGAAAGGTCCACCCTTGCCGAGCACCAAAATCCAGGCGCTCGTGTAAAGCACATGCGGCAAGCCCAAGGAGATGATGGAAATCATGAAAACATATTGCCGCAAGGGCGTATCGGTGCGCTCCACGATCCATGCCTGCACCGTTCCAAGCGTAATCGCCAGAAACGCCGATCCAAGAGCGAAGCGCACAGAGTTCAGGAACTCAGCGACAAGCGTACGCGACTGCAAGAGCTCGCGATAATATTCGAACGTGAATGTCCCGAAAGAGCCATCCGCTTCCGTGGTGTAAAGGCTGGTCTTCACCAGATAATAAAAAGGCGGAACGACCAGC